>JAZNVJ010000060.1:0-8300 GCA_045592765.1 Alphaproteobacteria bacterium
TTTAGTGGCGGAGAGTACAGGACTCGAACCTGTGCATCGGTATCCCGATGACGGATTAGCAATCCGCTGCATTACCACTCTGCCAACTCTCCACGTGATAACGGAGATATATTTAACTTATGTTTATCTGCTCGTCAATAATTTTTTTATCTTTTTTTATAATATATTTTAGCCACCAAACACCATAGCTAAATAAGTCATAACAATAAATCCGCAAAATACAGCTGCAGCAGATTGATTTGTAAACTTATTTCCATATGTTTCCGGCAAAATTTCATTTATCACCACAAATAATAACGTTCCACCCGCAAAAGCCATTCCATACGGCACTACAGCAAAATCAACTCCCATCAAAAACAATCCTACTATAGCACCTAAAGGCTGCACCAAACCGATTACAAAAGCTGTCATTGCTGCACGAAGCCTTGAATTACCCGCTGCCACCAAAGATATCGCTATAGTTAATCCTTCAGGAATATTATGCGCCGCAATTCCGATAACCAAAGATATCGGATTCACAATATTCTCTGCCCCGTAAGCTACACCTACAGCCAATCCCTCCGGTAATTTATGTAATGTTATGGCAATAATAAACAACCAAGCTTTTTTCAAATCAAAATGAGGACCATGATGCCCCATAGCATTATGCTCATGAGGAATAAATAAATTTAATACCCACACCAACAAAACACCGCCAAATACCGCCAACACATAATTAAACGCTGTCTGATATATCTCATCACCTTCAATCACAATTTCTTCCATTGCCGGCACCAATAAAGAAAAAAATGATGCAGCTAACATCACCCCTGCCGCAATATTCAACAGCATATTTATTTCAGATTTTAAGTATCTTTTTTTAAAAAATATACAAAAACCACCCAAACCGGTTACCATTCCAGCTGCAAGCGCCGCTAAAAAACCATGTAAAAAAATCTGATTTATCATCTGTTAATTCCTATCAAACAACTTAGCGATATCTTTAATCTTAAGCTCAACATATGTAGGACGTCCATGATTACATTGTCCTGAATGCGGTGTATTTTCCATATCTCGCAACAACTTATTCATTTCTTCAACATTTAACTTACGCCCTGCCCTGACTGAACTATGACATGCAATTGTAGCACAAATCAAATGTAATTTTTCTTTTAACTCAAAACCACTTCCCCATTCGTCCATTTGCTGTGCCAAATTTTCTATTAATTGCTTAATATCCGTCTCACCGATTAAAGCAGGAGTTTCTCTTACAATTACTGCTGTTGTACCAAATTCTTCTATCACTAACCCCAGTTTTGCCAAATCATCTGCAGCTGCCAATATTCTTGTTTTCTCGCTATCAGACAAATCAATAATTTCAGGAATAAGTAATATTTGTGAACTTGGTTTATTATTTTCTAACGAAGCTTTTAGCTTTTCCATCACAATTCTCTCATGAGCAGCATGTTGATCGGTTATTATTATGCTGTCTTCACTTTGTGAAATAATATAAGTATTGTGAAATTGTGCCTTAGCAAGCCCCAAATAACCAACATCCGAACGTTCAATCACATCCTCAACATTTTCAACTCTAACCGAGAATTTACGCTCCAAATCCGGTAAATCTGCTTGCCTTTTTGCAAAATATGTCTGCGCCTGATAGTTTCTGTTAGGCATAACAGATTCTTGCAACATCATTGGCATATCACCAGATAAAGATAAATTCACACTATCTCTATTGATTATTTGTTCTACATTAATCGTATTTGATGTTTTATTAGCATAGATTGCCAAAGCATTTCTGATTGCACCGATTAACAATCCTCTGATTAATGCGTTATCATAAAACCTAACTTCAGCCTTAGCCGGATGAACATTAACATCCACGTACTTAGAATCAACATCAATAAAAATAGCACATATCGGATATCTTCCTGATGCCAACACATCCTGATATGCTCCACGCAAAGCCCCTAATAATAATTTATCTTTAACCGGACGATTATTAACAAACAAAAATTGCGATAATGAATTTGCTTTATTAAGGGTTGGCAAAGACGCATATCCGCTTATTTTCACTTCTTCCCTTTCTGCATCTATTTTAATGGAATTTTCACTAAATTCTTTACCAAGTACTGCAGACACCCGCTCCAAACGAGCTTCAAACAAATCTCCGTTACAAACCGGAAAAAGCATTTTTTTCTTATCATTATCATACAAAGAAAAAGCAATATTCGGATTGGCTAAAGCGATTCGTTGCAATATATCAACACATTGAGATGTTTCTGCTGCGGCTGTTTTCAAAAATTTCAAACGTGCCGGAGTTGCAAAAAACAAATCTCTAACTTCTATTTTTGTTCCCTGATTTAAAGCCGCCGGCATCACATCAGATTTAACTCCGCCATTAACTTCTATTTTCCAAGCACTATCCGCATCTTTAGTTTTGCTGATGATTGACAATCTGGCAACAGAAGCTATGGAAGGAAGAGCCTCCCCTCGAAAACCCAAAAAACAAATATTAAACAAATCATCATCCGGTAACTTTGAAGTTGCATGACGCTCAACTGCAACCATTAATTCATCGGCACTCATCCCCTTACCATTGTCGCTAATGGCAATAAGACTTTTTCCTCCATCAACCAACCGAATTTCAATTGATGTTGCTCCGGCATCAATCGCATTTTCAACCAATTCTTTTACTACCGAAGATGGACGTTCAACCACTTCTCCGGCTGCAATCTGATTAACCAGATTAGAAGGTAGAATGCGAATAGACATTTATTTTCTCAATCTTTTAATTATGTTAATAAGATTTCCGGTTGAACTGTCATGTCTAATACCAGATGCATTACTTTGTAATTCCGGCAAAATACTCAAAGCCATCTGCTTACCAAGCTCAACTCCCATTTGATCAAAAGAATCAATATTCCAAATCACACCTTCAACAAAGGTTTTATGCTCATACATTGCCACCAACATTCCCAAAGTATACGGATCAATTTTCTTGAATATTATGGTGTTAGTCGGACGATTCCCGGCAAAACTTCTATATTTTTTCAACCGTTTCGCATCTTCTTTAGGCTTTCCGGCTCTGCGCATTTCATCATAAGCTTCTTTTATGGTTTTACCTTTCATCAAAGCTTCACCTTGCGCCAAAGCATTAGCTAATAAAATCTCATGATGTTCGCCAACCTCATTATGAGAAATTGCCGGAACAATAATATCACAAGGTACAATCCTTGTTCCTTGATGCATCAATTGGAAGAAAGAATGCTGAACATCCGTACCTGCTCCGCCAAAAACCACCGGCGAAGTATCATACTTAACATATTCATTATCATTAGAGATAAATTTACCATTACTTTCCATAACCAACTGTTGTAAATATGCCGGCAAATATTGCAAATACTGATCATACGGAATTATTGCCGTACTACGGAAATTGAAAAAGTTATTATACCAAATTTCAATCAACGCTAAAATAACCGGAATATTTTTTGCTATATCGGTATATTTAAAGTGCATATCCATTTCATGAGCACCATCAAGCATCTTTTCAAAATTATCCATCCCGACAGCAATGGCAATAATCAATCCGATTGCCGACCACATTGAATATCTTCCGCCGACAAAATCCCAAAACTCAAACATATTTTCGGTATCAATACCAAATTTTGCCACTTCTTTAGCGTTGGTTGAAACTGCAACAAAATGTTTTGCCACCGCATGTTCGCCCAAAGCATCTACCAACCACTTGCGACAAGTACGAGCATTGGTCAAAGTTTCTATAGTCGTAAAAGTTTTGGAACAAACAATAAACAATGTTTCTTCCGGATTAATCTGATTAAGAACTTCAGAACATGCTGTACCGTCAATATTAGAAATAAAATAACATTTAATATCTTTAGCCCAATATTTGCGCAATGCTTCCACAGCCATTTTCGGCCCTAAATCAGAACCGCCTATACCGATATTAACAATTGTAGTTAACTTTTTACCCGTATGCCCCACAAACTTACCCAAACGAACATCTTCCGAAAATTTGCGAACTTTTGCTAACACTGCATTAATTTCCGGCATAACGTTTTTGCCATCAACATATATCGGAGAATTTTCTCTATTACGCAAAGCCACATGCAAAACTGCTCTTTTTTCGGTATGATTAATTTTCTCACCTTTAAACATATCTTCTATTTTTTGTGGCAATTCGCACTCTTTAGCCAAAGCTAACAAATAAGCCATTGTTCTATCATTAATTCGGTTTTTAGAATAATCCACTATCATCGATTCAATATTTATATTATAACGCTCCGAACGTTGTGGATCTTTAGCAAACATATCTCGCATTTCTACATCACGCATCAGCTTATAATGCTTAGTCAGTTTTTTCCATGCTTTGCATTTATTTACTTCTGTCTTATCACCGAACATTTATTTTCTCCCGAATTAAAATTCACCAATTTCCGCACTAACTATTTTGTTAACATCAAAATATTTTTTTGCAGCTTGATTAACTTCCTTCAATGTTACTTTTTCTACATATTCGTTTCTTTTTTGCAAAAAATCTAGTCCTAAATTATATTTTTGCATAGCTGTCAATATTTCTGCTATATTTTCAATCGCTGCAAAACGCAAATTATAAGAACCTATCAAATAATCCTTTGCTTTTTGAAGCTCTTTTGAATTTATTCCTTTATCCGCAAACTTAGTCAAAACCTCTCGCCAACTCTTATTAGCCTTTATATAATTTTCTTTTGTAGCAGAAAAACTCATCACAATCAGTGGAGCATTATCGTTTATGACCAAATATGAATAAATTCCATAAGTTAACCCTTCTTCTTCTCGTACTTTTTGAGATAATTTAGAACTCAAACCAGAACCACCCAAAATATGATTAGCGACAAACAACGGATAAAAATCCTTATCATTCCTTTTTACACCTTTCATTACTATCACGTTTATATTTTGCCCACCCAAGCGTTTGATTTGTTTATTTCTTCCATCAAAATCTATTTTCGGAGGTTTAATTTCACCAACATCTTCCTTTTCTGCCAATCCATTAAACATTATATCTAATATTTTTTGCGCTTCTTGTTCAGATACATCACCTGCAATTCCTACAATTAAATTGTCTTTACGCAAATGTTTACTTACAAAATTACGCATATCTTCAATAACAATCCGCTCAATATCATTCGCCCTTCCTAAAGGATTATCCCCGTATGAATGACTACCATACAACTCCTTAGTAAACGCCAATTGAAGTTCTTGTTGAGGATTTTCTTTTTGACGTTTTATTGCTTCTCGCAATTGATTTTTAATTCTGATCACATCATCTTTATCAAAACGAGGTTTTGTTAACATTTCATTGATAATTTTTGCTGATCTAAATAAATTTTTTTTAGTTGTTAATAAGCTACCCGTAAAATCATCTTTATCAACATTAAACCCTATTTTAATCGCTTTTAATTCAAGTTCTTCTTTAAGTTTTGCCGAGCTAACATTTGTTATTCCCTCATTTATTAGTGATGCCGTTAAGCGGGCTAATCCTTTTTTATCATCACTATCAAAAGCATATCCGGAATTTAAAAAACTAAAATTAATACTAACAATCGGATTGGTATTATCTTCCATTAAATAAGCTTTTATCTTACTTTGTGAGGTGATTATTTCTCTAACATTTAAGTTAGCTGATTGTATACCAGCATTTTTAGGCAATAAATCATTCAACTCAACCTTATTGGTTTTTTGCCAACCAATACAAACCAATATTAAGACAGCTAAACACCACAACAACCTATGATTTTTTTTCTTATATTTTGGAGTTTTAGCCATTTTTAGCTCCTTTAGGCTTTAATATACCTAAAACTTGTGATGAGTTATTAATCAATTTATTTGCCGTTTCTATTACTTTTTTATAATTTACTGCTTCAAGATTTTGTTCTTGTTCTTCAATTTCAGATAAACTCATTCCGCTGACAGCCATAGATCCTACAATATATGCAGCATCTTCCGGATTATCTCGTAAATAAACCAGACCTGATAATATTTTTTGCTTAACTTTTTCTATTTCTTCGGCATCAATCTCAGCTAAAGCCTCATCCCAAGCCTTATTCAACAAATAAATAGCTTGCTCAGTAGTAATTTTCTCAACAGGCAACATTGATATTGAAAAAGTACCATAACTGCGAGATATCGGATTATAATCAACACCCACACTCAAAGCTGTTTTATCTTCCATAACTAATTTTTTATAAAGCTTAGAGCTTTCACCTTCTCCCATATATGCTGCCAAAACCTGCAATTCATAAACATCTTCGCTGTTTATAGCAAATGAAGGAGCCACCATCATTTTGATAATTCTTCGCCCTTTAATATCCTTGTCTTCAACCTCTATTTTAGCTTTAAATCCACTATCAATTTTTACTGTTTCAGCTTGAACTACCTCACTTGGCTCAATTTTTCCATAATATTTCTCTGCAAACTTTTTTGCTTCATCTAAATCAATATCTCCTGCCAATACCAAAACAGCATTATTAGGCGCATAATATTGCTGATAAAAATTAACTAAATCCTCTTTTGATAATGATTTTATTTCCTCATCCGTTCCGGTTATCGGTCTGCCATAGCTATGATTTTGCCATAAAACTCTGCGTAATTTTTCCCCAAATCTCCCTAATGGATTATTATCAACTCGTTGTTTTCGCTCCTCAAAAACAATATTTCTTTCCGTTATGAAGTCATTATTGTTTATTTGCAAATTTCGCATTCTGTCTGCTTCTAAAAACATAACTGCTTCTAGTCTGCTTTTATCTACCAACTGATGATAAGTTGTCATATCTTGTCCGGTAAAAGCATTGCTTTCAGCTCCCATTTCTTCCATCAAACGATTAAATTTTTGCCCTTTTATTTTCTTAGTACCTCTAAACATCATATGTTCCAACAGATGTGCTGTCCCCCCCTTACCTATCTGTTCATCAGAAGCACCACCTTTATACCACAACATATGCTTAACTATCGGCACTCTATGGTTAGGAACCACAATTACCCGCATTCCGTTTTGCAAATAAAATTCACCGGCACCAAACAAACTTTTAGCACCGGCAATTTCTGTAACCATAGAAAACAATACTATTATAAGCAATCCAAGCTTAACTGCTCTCACTTGCTATTCCTCTATTTTTCTGGCAAAAACTTCATCCAAAGATGATATTTCTTCTTGTTCAACCCTAACCTCACTAACCGGACGCAAATCATACTCCGGTGGCAACGACAATGGCGGACGAGTTGTTACCATAAATTCATCAGGAGCATTTTTTCCTAACCCGAGTGTTTCTTTAGTAACATTACTACATGCACAAAGACTAAATAACATAACTAATCCTATAATCGTTTTATTCATCTTTTGCTCCTTTCTTTTGTTTACCATAAGCAATCACACTTTGTAAAATTAAAATCATTGCCCCCACGCAAATAAAACTATCTGCCAAATTAAATGCTGGCCAATGACTATCTCCGATATGGAAATCTAAAAAATCAAATACAGCCCCCAATCTTACTCGATCAATAACATTACCGATTGCTCCGCCTATAATCATTCCCAAAGCAATTTGCGCAATTTTATTTTTTTCACTTTTAAGCCATATCAGCAAAAATCCGACTATCATCAAAGCAACCGCTGACAACGCCCAAGCCCCGACATTGCCATAATTATTAAACATTGAAAAACTCACGCCAGTGTTCCAAGCTCTGACCAAACTGAAAAAAGGCGCAATTATGATAATATTTTGCAATCCTAATATTTCATTGAGCATATAATATTTACTTAACTGATCCAAAAGAATCACTAATAAAGCAACATTTAATCCTATTAACACCGAAAACTCCCAAACTTGTTAATTAACAAACACTATACCCGCAAATCTTAAAATCAAAAGACTAAAGTATAAGATATAAACAAATCTCTATATCAAAAACATTTTAGCTAAACCTAAAAAAACAAAGAAACCGCCACAATCAGTAATAGCAATCAAAAACACCCCTGAAGCAAGTGCCGGATCAATCTTAAGCCTATTTAGAGTTAAAGGCACTAATATTCCGGACAAACTGGCAATCACTAATGTAATTAACATTGCTGCAGCAATAATCAAACTCATAATATGATATGATGGAAACCAAATATAAGTTATTGCTCCGATTAAAAAAGCAAAAACCAAACCATTATTCAGCCCAACCAAAAACTCTTTACCAATTACACGTAATGTATTTGACGAGGTTAGCTCTTTAGTTGCCAAAGCTCTTACCACCACAGCCAAAGTCTG
>JAZNVJ010000061.1:0-13239 GCA_045592765.1 Alphaproteobacteria bacterium
CAACAATCGTGGCGAATTTATAGATGTGTTTATGGATAAGTTGGCAAATTGGCAATAAAAAAAGCATGAAGACCGTCACGGCGTTCATGCTTTCCCAAGCTTCACAGCTTAGATTTTGTTTGAGAGCTTGTAGATAGATAACGAGGCCTAGAAAGAAAAAACCCAAAAAATCAATCCTAGGCGTTCCTTTTCTCAAAGGAACTATTTCACAACGAAGAGTACACCTCAATTAAGTTAATAAGGCAGACTAGTTTTTATGAAACAATAGGTGTACTCCTCGTTAATTTGTTAACAGAATCGGAAGGCCAAAAAATACTATTATGGCTAAAGAAGACGTTTTTTAGGCGTTCCGATTCTGTTATATTTCATAAAGACCAAGGATAAAGGTTATTTAGTTGTGTGTGTGTGTGTAAAGAACGAGAAAAATACCCTTGGTCTTTTTTTTTAATTTCTTAATAATTTTTTTGTAGGATGATAATAATCACATTTTAGGAATTTTGTCAATATTTTTTTTTAATTTTTTTTTATGCTTAGAAAATATTAGTTTTTTTTGCGGACAAAAAGAGGCGAAAATTATAAGTTGTATATTCATTATTAAAAAAAAAGGGCTTGGTATCCCAAACCCCATCCGAATGACTAATGGCTAATAACTAAGCCCTAGATACTTATACTTAACTCTAACTTTATAATTAGAACCATAAGCATCGATTAATTCATTAACCAACTCTTGGCTCAAGCTCTGACTGGCTTTAGCTTTAAGCGCATTTTCTTGCTCTTTGGAGAGCTTTTTGTGATTACGAATAACTTTACTTGGCATTGCAATCACGATTTTTTCATTTCCGGCAAAGATTTTCGGAGTTCCGAGTTGTTCTAGATATACATCTTCAGCTTGTGAGACTGTTAATCCGGCAAAGGTTTCGCCTCTTTTAAGTGGAGAAGTTTTTTTGTGGTTTAAAGAAAATCTTCTTGCCACATCGGCAAAGCTGTCACCATTTTCCAAATCATGACTGACATCATTCACAATTTCTTGTGCAATAGCACTTTTTTCATTATCAGCCCACATCTTTTGGATTTCCCCACGGACTTTTGCTAAATCTTTAGTTTTTGCTTCATTAATATTATCTACTCGTAAAATTGCAAAACCATTATCGGTTTCCATAACTTGGCTTATTTCACCGACATTATAAGAAAATGCGGTTTCGATAAAATCAATTGACGAGGTCAATTTTTGAGCATCTTTTGCTAAAGAAGCGTTTTCTTTAATGCCCAAAGCTTTGTTAATCTTAACATTATAAGTAGTGGCAATTTCTTCCAAAGTTGCACCGGCTCCGAGCTTGTCTTCAATCTCGGCAATCACATCAGAAGCCTGCTCGTAAGCCAAATCTTTGCGAATTTCGGCAATAATACCGGCTTTGGCAGCAGTCAAAGAAGTTTCTTTTTTGGGAGTAATAGAAACAACTTTCATAATATGCCATCCCATATTAGACTGTAGTGGAGAGGTATAATTTCCTTTTTTAAGCGCAAACACGTCTTCACTAATTTCTTCAAGCAACATATCTTGTGAAATATTGCCGAGCTTGGTGTCTTTAGCACCTTGTTTAGCAATGTCTTTGGCCACCTTCAAGAAATCACCACCGGCATTAAGCGCTGCCCATGCCTTATTAGCTTCATCTTGAGTGTCAAATACCATTTGCAACACTTCTCGGTTTTCAGGAATAACATATTGCTCAATGTTTTCTTGATAATAAGCGGCAATTTCTTCATCTGAAGGAGTAATGCGCTTAGCCAATTCATCAACCGAAAGTTCCACAAAAGAAACATCTCGATTTTCGGCTTCTTCAAATTGAGGCGCAAAGTCTTGATAATATTGCTCAACTTCTTCTTCGCTCATTTTGCGATCTACCATAATTTTTGCAGGCTCAATCACCACATATTCAAATACTTTTTGTTGCTCATTAAGCTCGGTTATATATGGCATCATAAATTGCGGAATTTGCAATCCCTCAACCGGAGAATGGAGTAGATGTTGTTTGATAATATCACGACGCAGAGCATCTACATATTGAGCTTCGCTACTACCATTTAGTCTAAGCAGACTACGCATTTTTTCAATATCAAATTGCCCATCGGCATTCATAAATTCAGGTTGAGAATATACAATTTTACGTACCAAATCATCACTGATGTTTACGCTGTTTTTAGCTGCAGTTTTTTGCATAATGGTATTTATAAGATTTGTTTGTACAATTTCTTGCAAAATCGCATTACGCATTGTGTCACTGATTTCGGCATCATCATCAAGCAAAGAGCGTAATTTTTGCAACTTGTCATTAAGCTGAAAATTGATTTCATCTTGAGTAATCACTAAATCATCAACACGAATAATCGGTCTATTAGCGCCGCTACGACTGATATATCCGGAGATTCCGAACAAAGACATAAAGCTCAAGGCGGTCAAAACCAAAATTCCTTTAACCACCCAAGAATCCTGATAACTTCTGATTTTGCTTATCATAACAAACTTATCCTCAACAATTAGGTTATATTTTTATCGGCGATTATATCAACATTCACAATTTATACAACTTATAAATATTGGTGTTGAAAAGTTTTTTTGATTATGTTAAAAAAAACTAAATTTTAACAAAAGAAGGATATTAGCTGATGGCTAGAAAAAAACTAATTGCTGGCAACTGGAAAATGAATTGTTTGTTAGCAGAAGGCGTTGATTTGGCGAAAAATGTTGCAGGTGGTGTTAAAGCAATGGGCAATGCTCAATGTGAGTTTTTGGTATGCCCGCCATTTACTTTGCTTAATTCCGTGAAAAAAGCTTTGCGTGGGGCAAAAGTTGCTTTGGGTGCACAAGATTGTCATATGGCTGAAAAAGGCGCGCACACAGGTGATATCAGTCCTGTTATGTTAAAAGATTTGGGTTGCACTTATGTGATTTTGGGGCATTCTGAGCGCAGAGCAGACCATGGCGAGTCGGATGAACTTGTTTGTCAAAAAGCACAAGCCGCTCACAAAGCTGAATTAAAAACAGTTATTTGCATAGGTGAAACATTAGCACAAAGAGAAGCCGGACAAGCTGTTGAGGTTTGTCGTAAACAAATATTGGGCTCAGTTCCTGCCGATTCTACTGCTAGCAATACCGTTATAGCTTATGAGCCGGTTTGGGCAATAGGTACCGGTAAAGTGCCGACAACTGCAGATGTTGAAGAAGTTCACGCTGCAGTTCGCAAGGTATTGGCTCAAAAGCTCGGCAAGGCAATAGCTAATAAAATGCGTATTTTATATGGCGGCTCCGTAAAACCATCTAATGCTAAAGAGTTATTATCTTTGCCGGATGTTGATGGTGCATTAATCGGTGGTGCAAGCCTCAAAGCAGAAGATTTTATAGCAATAGCCCAAAATAGCGGTTGCTGATATTTTAGTAAAAGGAATAAAAAAATGGGAACAGTTTTATTAGTAGTACACTTACTTGCCTGCATTTTCTTGGTAGCAGTTATTTTGTTGCAACGTTCATCCGGCGGAGCTTTAGACGGATTGGGCGGTGGTTCGGGAGCATCTAGCTTTTTAACAGCTCGAGGTACCGGTAACTTCTTAACTCGTACTACGGCAATTTTGGCAGTTATATTGTTTATCACCAGTATATCTTTGTCATTATATTACAAAGGTCAGCATCGAATGGTTTCCGGCTCTATTTTAGAGAATGCACCAACGCAGGCTCAACCGATGGAGCCATCGGCTCCAACAGCTCCGGAAGCTCCTGTTGCAGGTGAATAAATGGAGAATTTAATTAACATACAAAGGCACCTTTCCTAAGGTGCCTTTGTCACTTTAAATTATAACTTAATAGGGTACTTAAATGTCTGAACAAACTAAATATATTTTCATTACCGGTGGTGTGGTTTCTTCTTTGGGAAAAGGATTGGCATCAGCTTCATTGGCCTCAATTTTGCAAGCACGAGGATTTAAGGTTAGAATGCGCAAGCTTGACCCTTATCTCAATGTTGATCCCGGAACAATGAGTCCATATCAACATGGTGAGGTTTTTGTAACCGATGATGGAGCTGAAACTGATTTGGATTTAGGACACTATGAACGTTTTTCCGGAGTTGCGTGCAAAAAGACAGATAGCATCACTACCGGTAAGATTTATCAGCGTGTCATAGATAAAGAAAGACATGGAGATTATTTAGGAGCAACAATTCAAGTTATTCCTCATGTAACTAATGAAATTAAAGATTTTATTTTATCAGATGTTACCGATGAAGATTTTGTTTTGTGTGAAATTGGTGGAACGGTAGGTGATATTGAGGGGCAACCATATTTAGAGGCTATTCGCCAAGTAGCTTATGATTTGGGACGAGACAGAGCAATGTTTATTCATGTTACATTACTGCCTTATATTCCAACCGCTGGTGAACTTAAAACCAAACCGACCCAACATTCGGTTAAAAAATTGCAAGAATATGGAATTCAGCCTGATATGTTACTGTGTCGTTCGCAAATGCCAATTCCTCAAAATGAAAAACGCAAAATTGCACTGTTTTGTAACATTAGGGAAGATAATGTTATTACAGCTTTAGATGTTAACAATATTTACCAAGTTCCGATAGCTTATTCTCGTGAAGGAATGGATAAACAAGTCTGTAAGCATTTTGGTATACCTTGTAATGATGAGCCAGATTTAAGCAAATGGCAAAATATTGTAGAAACTTTGCGACTTCCCGAAGGTGAGGTAAGAATAGCCGTTGTCGGCAAATATACTCAGCTTTTGGAAGCATATAAATCCTTAAATGAAGCTTTGAGTCATGGAGGAATTGCTAACAAGTATAAGGTAAGAATAAAATGGATAGATTCTGAACTGCTAGAAAAAGAAGATGTTGATAAGCACCTTAATGATGTTAGCGGAATTTTAGTCCCCGGTGGTTTTGGTCAAAGAGGTACTGAAGGTAAAATTAATGCGATTAAATATGCCCGTGAACACAAAATTCCTTATTTTGGTATTTGTTTGGGGATGCAAATGGCGGTTATTGAAACCATGCGTAATGTTGCCGGCATCAAAAATGCCGGAACTACCGAATTTACACCAGATTGTGAGCCGGTAGTGGGATTGATGACCGAATGGGAAAAAGAAGGTTCTACTCAAACCAGAAGTAAAGACGGAGATTTAGGTGGCACAATGCGTCTGGGAGCTTATCCTTGTTGCATTGAAGAAAATTCGATTGCTGCAGATGCTTATGGGTGTACAGATATTTCAGAGCGTCATCGTCATCGCTATGAAGTAAATATGAAATATGAACCACAGTTGCGTAGAGCCGGAATGAGAATAACCGGTAAATCTCCCGATGGAAAACTTCCGGAAATTATTGAAATCCCTGACCATCCGTGGTTTGTTGCTGTTCAGTTCCATCCGGAATTAAAATCCAAACCTTTTGCACCGGCTCCGTTGTTTGTAAGCTTTGTTAAAGCAGCTATAACCAAAAGTCGTTTGCTGTAATCCACAATCATTTATTATAGGTTGGTAATTTAGAAAATTATCATTATATATTATCTGGCTTACTAACCTATAATATTTTAGAGTGTAATAATGAAAAAAATAATATTGGTATTAATATTGTTATGTTCTTTTGCAGGTAATGCTTCAGCTAGTATTAAAGAATACTGGCAACAACTCAAAGAAGATGTATCAAATGCTTGGGGCTCTGATAAATATGATGCTTATATGCCTTTATATGCTTGGCACAATCGCTTAACTTATGATAAAGAGCATATTGAAAAATATAATGAAAATCCGTGGGGGTTTGGGATTGGTAAGTCTTACTATGATATCAAAGGCAACTGGCATGGGCTGTATGCAATGGCATTTAAAGATTCAAATAAACATTTGGAAACATTCTTAGGTTATGCCTTTATGAAAAATTGGCAATTAGGTGATAATCCCGACCTTAAAGTAGGAGTTGGCTATACGTTAGGTGTTACTCAACGTGTGGATTGGTATTATTTGCCAATGCCTGCTCCATTGCCGATAGCAGGGGTTTCATACAAGGATATTGCATTACAAGCGGCCTATGTTCCGGGGGTGAAAAATAATGGTAATGTATTGTTTGTTTGGACGAAAATAGCCATTAATTAAGCTTATTTATTGGTTGCAAAAAGAAAAATTATTGTTATTATAATAATGATTTTTTAGAAAGGATGTTACAATGGAACAAAAAATAGTTAAAATCGGTAATTTTACCATAGGTAATGATCTTCCTCTGTCTTTGCTTTGCGGACCTTGCCAAATTGAAAGTCGTCAACATGCAATAGATATTTGTGGTGCAATGTCTGAAATTACAAAGAAACTAGGAATGAATTATGTGTTCAAAGCTTCTTTTGATAAAGCTAATCGCACCTCCATTAATGGTGCTCGTGGTGTGGGCTTAGAAGAAGGTATGCGTACCTTTGATGAGATTAAAAAGTTATATAATAACATTCCAATTGTAACTGATGTACACGAAACAACTCAATGTGCAGAAGTTGCTAAACATGTTGATATGTTGCAAATTCCGGCGTTTTTATGTCGTCAAACCGATTTGGTGGTTGCTGCCGCCAAAACCGGAAAGGTTGTAAACGTTAAAAAAGGACAGTTTTTAGCTCCTTGGGATGTGGCTAATATCGTAAAAAAAGTAACTGATAGCGGTAATGAAAAAGTATGCATTACTGAGCGAGGAACTTCATTCGGTTACAATACATTGGTTGTAGATATGCGTGGTTTCCCGCAAATGGCTCAAGCAACCGGCTGTCCGGTAATTTTTGATGCTACTCACTCTGTACAGCAACCGGGAGGTCATGGTACTTCAACCGGAGGTCAGCGTGAATTTGCTCCTGTTTTGGCAAGAGCTGCTGTTGCGGTTGGTATTGGGGCATTGTTTATTGAAACTCATGAAAATCCGGATAAAGCATTGTCCGATGGCCCTAACACTATTCCATTGCATGATATGGAAAGCTTGTTAAGTGAGCTTATGGAATACGATGCTATCACCAAGAGTAATAAACTCAAAAAAGCAATTGCTATTTAATAAGCAAAATTGATGATAATGAAAACAGGTGGAAACAAATCCACCTGTTTTTTTATAAGCTTTATTATAATTCAAATACATCTAACAATAATATTCTAGCTCCATTTAATGATTTTATCAGAAATTATAATGATATGAAAAATAATAATTTAGAGGGTTCAGATAATTTTTTTCATTGTAAAGCAAATTATGAGGCGGCGAATAGAGGTAAGTGGGGAGAACTTGTCGGAAAAGGAATAAGTCTTGGACGAGAGGTATATGGGTTAGCAACAGGAGATCCCTTATCTGATACAATAAAAGATTGGCGAGCTAATAGTATGGGGTGGAATGGTGCTAAACAAGGATTAAGCTTAAAACAATCCTGTCCAAGCAATCCAAAAGATTATATAGATTCTGACTATTATAGAAGGAGGTTAAAATACTATTGACATTAAGGAGCTTTGCTTTTTATAAATAAAATGTTTTAAGATAAAAGGAATATATATGAAAATTAACTGCAAATATATATGGAAATGTATAAAAAAAGGAATGCTCTTGTTACTTCCAATGCTTTTTGTAGCAATGCTTCTGTATGATGTGATAACAATAGCAAAGGCGCATTATCCTGACAAATATTCAATATATTACTTGCATTTATTTGTACTTTGTTTCTATATATCTTGTGGTTGGGTAATATTTTATAACTCAAATAAATGGAGTATTGGATTACTGATATCATCATTAATGATGATATATATTATGTTTAATTTTAACGAAGATATTAAAAGGATGTTTGAACATTCTAAATGTCTTGAAGTATACGATTATATTTGCCCTAAGGGAGTGATACTTAAAGGTGGATAAAGCATTCGTATGATTAATTAATAACAGGTTGGTTTTTTATTCAGCCTGTTTTTTTATAAGCTTTTGCTTGCTAAAAGCTTATTAGAGGCAAGCATCAGCGGATTGAAAACTTAGCTCTGATTTTGTTAAAAGAATAATTGTAAATTCAATTTCTTTACAATAAGGAGAAAGTGTAAATATGTATCCAAGATATAAATCAAAATTTGGCTATTATATTGATGAAAATAATATAGATAGCTATGGCGTTGACCATAAAAACTTTTCTACCAGAGAAGAATTAGAATATCAAATGGCTCGCCAAGAACAAGAAAATGAACTCGAAAATCAAAATAATATACGAAAAACAATAAAACCACAATCTTGGGAAACAGCAGCAGAAGGAAAACAAGTTTATAAAAATGTAATTAATGCAGAAGGACTCGTCTTACCTCAAAACCAAAATATATTTGACTATACAAATTCAGCAATTAGAGGCGGTATAGATTTAGCAAAAAATTATTTACCAGTCCGCAATATGAGCGCAACAGATAAATATAAACATGCTTTTATGAACTGTAAGGCATCTCAATATGGAAAAGGCGGTTCAGATGTGGTTGGTCTGGCTTCAAATATTAAAGAAGGTTATGATATAATTAAAGGTTCTAACACTATTGACAGTAGTCAAGGAGATCAGTATGCTAATAAAATAGGTAGATTAATGGGAACAAAATATCCTAATGAGGATTGTGATGAGCTTATTAAAAGGTATATTAAAAAATTTTAGTAAAATAGTAAAAAAAATTATAATTTGTTGGGCAATATTAGTTTTATTATTTCTAAGTTATCTTATTTTTGAGTTTATAAAATATTATCACTACGATGGTCCTAAATTTATTGAAAAATGTGTATCTGAAGGGCATTCAAAGACTTATTGCCAAAACCAATTTTATTAATGAATATTAATATGAAACAAGAGCAGGTTGTTTTTTTATTCAGCCTGTTTTGTTTAATCGATAACCTTGCATTATGAAAAAAATAATCCTATTTATAAGTAAATGAAATAGGGAGGAAGAATGGAAGATTGGTTACTACCGCTTAAAGCTGAACGTGAATTGACCACACTATTTAGACAATCATCCTTGTTGCAGCAAGATAAAGAACTACAAAAGAAGATTATTGTTTGGGCAAAAAGTATGCTTGAAGAAGCGCGTGAAGAATGGAGCAGTTGTCGTGCAGATACAATAACCTCAATCATAAAAAGTCACAATAAATTAAAAGCAATTAAAGGGGCTGAAAGCAGAGACAGAAAGTACGCTTATTTTCGTACAAAGTTTGCTCTTTTACAAAAAGAACATTATTTAAAAGCACTTCAAAATGGTTATCAACTGACAGCTAATAGATTTGTTACTTGGTTTTTAATACATAAGTCAGCAGAAATAAAAATTCCATATGTAAAACAAAACCAAAAAAATAAATTAATTCAGCTCGCTCAAGCGAATAATCGAGAATTTAAAAAGCTTTTTGTTTGACCTTTGGCTTACAATGTACTAATTTGTTTTATTATGAATTTTACTGACGAAGGATACATAATCAATATACGCAAACACGGGGAGCGTTCGCTCATATTAACCGTGTTGACACAAGCTCATGGCAAAGTTATTGGTTATGTCAAGAATTGTCTTTCTAAAAAAAACTTATCAACATTTCAGCTTGGTAATTTGATTCAGATAAATGCTTACTCTCGTCTGGAAACAAATATGCCGTCAATGAGGGTTGAGCTAATCAGTCCGTTTGCTACTTTTTTTATGCAGAGCGAAGAAAAATTACAGGTATTGAGCTCGTTTTGTTCTTTAGCTAATACGTGTATTCCTGAACTTGAAAATTTGAGAGATTTATATGTTTTTGTTGATGATTTTTTTAAACAAATAAATGAAGATAATTGGATAACTAATTATTCTTACTTTGAATTTTATTTATTGGAGTTTTTGGGGGTTGGGTTAGATTTATCCGAATGCTCAGCTACCGGAACTAAAGAAAATTTGACTTATGTATCTCCCAAGACAGGCAAGGCTGTTTGTGCTGAGGCCGGAGAGCCATATAAAAACAGACTTTATCTTTATCCTCATTTTATTTTAGATAAGGGAATTATCCCCAACAAACAAGAGCTCAAAGATGCGCTTAATATGACCGGATTTTTCCTCAATAAAAACTTTTTTGCGGTGCACGACTTGAAATTTCCGCAATGTCGTGTTAATCTCGCCAACATTGTAAAGTAATTTGTTTTCTGTGTCATAGGATAAAAAATGGCTGAAATAGAAGAAAGAATAAAAACTGTCGCTATGGCTGAAGAGCTAAGCTCTCGCTATTTATCATATGCAATGTCTACCATTGTATCACGTTCATTGCCAGATGTAAGGGATGGATTAAAGCCGGTACACCGTCGTTTGATGTTTGCAATGCGCCAGTTGCACTTAGACCCAAAATCAGGTTTCAAGAAATGTGCTCGTGTTGTTGGTGATGTAATCGGTAAATATCATCCACATGGTGACAGTGCGGTATATCAGGCAATGGCTCGTTTGGCACAAGATTTCTCGGTGCGTTATCCGTTAGTGGACGGGCAAGGTAACTTTGGTAATATTGACGGTGATGGTCCGGCTGCCATGCGTTATACAGAAGCCCGATTAACCGAATTTGCTATGGCTCTTATGGAAGGGCTAAATGATGATGCTGTAGACTTTAGAGATACCTATGATGGTGAAGAGTGTGAACCGGTGGTAATGCCGGCTGCAGTGCCAAACTTGCTTTGTAATGGAACTTCCGGTATTGCAGTTGGTATGGCAACCAACATTCCCCCTCACAATTTATCCGAAGTTTGTGACGCTTTGCTTTTGCTTATTGATAAGCCGGATGTTGATATAGAACCTTTAGTTCGTAAGCTTAAAGGACCTGATTTCCCGACCGGCGGGGTTATTGTTGATAAATTTTCAACTATTTTAGATGCTTACAAACAAGGGCGCGGTAATTTCCGTATCAGAGCCAAATGGGAAAAAGAAGACCTCGGTATGGGGCAATATCAAATTGTTGTTACTGAAATTCCATATCAGGTTGTAAAATCTAAGTTAATTGAAAAGATTGCTCAGCTTTTGATGGATAAAAAAGTTCCGCTTTTGGCAGATGTCAGAGATGAATCGGCTCAAGATGTTCGTATTGTGTTAGAGCCTAAAAATCGCAATGTCGATGCCAATATGCTTATGGAATTGCTATTTAAGCAAACCGAATTGGAGAGTAAGTTTGCCCTTAATATGAATGTGCTTGATTCTGATGGTGTACCGAGAGTTATGAGCATTAAAGAGGTGTTGAGCGAATATTTGCGTCATCGCATAAATGTATTAGAGCGTCGTTCTAACTATCGCTTGCAAAAGATAAATACCAGATTGGAGATTTTGGCCGGATATTTGATTGCATATCTGAATTTGGATGAGATTATCCGCATTATCAGGGAAGAAGATGAGCCTAAAGCGGTAATGATGAAAAAGTTTGAGTTAACCGATAATCAGGCTGAAGCTATTCTCAATATGAAGTTGCGCAGTCTGCGTAAATTGGAAGAAACGGAAATCAAGCAAGAATATGATGATTTGAATGCAGAAAAAGAAGCTTTAGAAAAATTACTTGCTGATGAAAGTTTACGTTGGCAAAAAGTTGCCGAGGAAGTTAAATTTGTGCGTGAAAAATTCGGTAAAAAGACGGCACTAGGTCGTCGTCGTACTGACTTTTCTGAAGTTGCTGATGATATTGAGATTTCTATTGAGGCTATGGTTGAAAAAGAACCGATAACTGTAATTTTATCTCAAAAAGGTTGGATACGTTGTACCAAAGGACACAGTAATCTTAATGATGAGTTTAAGTTTAAGGATGACGATTCATTGCTTATGGCAATTCATGCTCAAACAACCGATAAGATAGTACTTCTTGATAATTCGGGCAAATTTTTTAATGTAGCCGCATCAGAAATACCTAGTGGTAGAGGTTTTGGACAACCTTTACGTTTAATGGTAGATTTAGGTAATAATGATAATATTGTAGATATGTTTGTTTTTGATGCTAAAGCCAAATATCTTTTGGCCTCTAATGTCGGCAGAGGTTTTATCGTTGATGAAAATCATATTATTGCTCAAACCAGAAATGGTCGCAAGATTATGAATGTCGGGCAGGGTGAATATGTTGCATTTTGTAAGAAAATGAACGGAGATATGGTTGCCACCATTGGCGATAATCGCAAACTTTTAGTATTTAAGGCTGAAGAAATTCCGACAATGGCAAGAGGCCATGGCGTTTTGTTGCAAAAATACAAAGACGGCGGTTTGTCTGATATTCAGATTTTTAACGAGGCAGAAGGATTTACTTATACCAGAGCCGGTGGCACAAAAACGGAAACAGAATTGCTGACATGGTTAGGACACCGAGCTCAAGTAGGTAAACTCGCTCCATTCGGTTTTCCAAAGAGTAATAAATTTTTGAAAGATTAGCTTTGTATTTTCCTCTCTTAAAATTAAGGGAAGCGGGAAAAGGAAAACAAGTAGTAAAAATTCCCTCTCTTAATTTTAAGAGAGGGTTAGGGTGAGTTTAATAAGATATGAATCGAAATTTTATATTAGGTCAAGCAAAGAAACTCAGAAAGAATTTAACTGATGCAGAAAAAATTTTGTGGCAAAAGGTGAGAAAACGAGGTTTGGGATATAAATTTGTAAGGCAATATGTTTTTGATAATAAATATATTTTAGATTTTTATTGTGCTGAAAGAAAATTGGCCATAGAATTAGATGGAGGTCAGCACAATGAGAATATAAAAGACGAAGAAAGAAGCGAATATTTAGAAAATAGAGGTTGTAAAATACTGCGTTTTTGGAACAATGAATTTATGAATAATATTGAAGGATGTTTAGCGGTTATTATGGAACATTTACAAAAATAATTGTTTAAACTCATCTGGATTTTTAAGCAACTGAAGTTGCAAAAAATCCTATCTTCCCTTAAAATTAAGGGAAGAGGGAAATAGTAGAATAAAAGAGAAAAGTAAATGTCAGAAATTTTGTTTGAATATATTCGCCAAGGTGCTTATGTTAAGGTAACAGCCATTGAGCCGGAAACCAAGATTGAGGCTTCGGTAGTTGTTCCGGCAAATTTGAGCCAAGAACAAATGCAGCTGCAAGCCTTACAAAAACTAAATTACGTACTACGTAAGAAGGCTGAAGAATAACTTTTAGGCATAATATAAGCACCTCGAACAAAGTGAGTGGTGCGAATGACAGCTCAGTACAGCCCGTGCGGCTTCGCACCGTACTGTGGA
>JAZNVJ010000062.1:0-5408 GCA_045592765.1 Alphaproteobacteria bacterium
TACTCCGGTGGAGTAATTTTTGACGCAGGTTACGCTTTTGTTAGTTTGTGAGCTAGTGGCAACGACGCGAAACAAACTTTACAAAGGCGGTGACCGAAGCGAGTTAGTGAACAAAGTGAACTTATCGAGCAAGAAAGGAAAAAAATTACTCCGGTGGAGTAATTTTTGACGCAGATTACGCTTTTGTTAGTTTGTGAGCTAGTGGTAACGACGCGAAACAAACTTTACAAAGGCGGTGACCGAAGCGAGTTAGTTTTGCTAAAAAAGCAAAACTTATCGAGCAAGAGCGAGTATCGGCGCTCTCACACAGAAACGAACGGAAAACTACGAAGACTTACCTACAGGTATAAGTTACAACACTTAATATTTAGTGTTTGAAATGCAGTCTTTTATATATCTATGTAATGTAGTCCAAGTACATCCCATTAAACGTGCAATTTGCGCTTTAGATACATTTTTTTGCAAAAGTTCTATTATTTTATTATGCTTCTTTTTTAATTTTTTATAACCAAATCCATAAGGTCTTCCCAAATGCTTGCCCTCATTTTTAAGCCGTTTTAGTGACTCTTTTGTTCTTTGTGATATTAGTTGTCGTTCAATTTCACTCGCAAGTGAAAAGGCAAAAGCAAGAACCTTTGACTGAATATCAGCGCCGAGATGGTAATTCTCTTTAATTGTTATTATTTCACAATCTTTTTCTAAACAATGTTGTAAAATACCCATAACTTCAAGCATATTCCGACCAAGCCGCGATATTTCTGTTGTTATAATAATATCATTACCATTTAAGCGATTCAATAGTTTTCCCAGTTTGCGGTCATTTAGAGTTTTTCTTGATGAAATGGTTTCTTCAACCCATTCATCTATTTTTATATTATGGTTTTTAGCAAAATTATCTATTTCAAATCGTTGGTTAGCACAATTTTGCAAATCGGTACTAACTCGGACATATCCATATATTTTCATAACTAATCCTTTTTTATTATTTGTCAGAATTAGCATATAAAATAAATGCTCTTTTATGGAGAGTGTGTTTTTCATTTTGTAACATATAACAAATAATGCCATAAAAACAAAACACTATCTGTTGATATACCAAATTTTAACCAATCACTTATTATATTTCTTGGTATTTAATCTAAAAGAGCATTTATGGAGACAAGCCGTGTTTTATTATAATTGTATAATTTTCGTTTTAGAGTGTATTTTTTTGTTATACTTAATATACGCTGTTTGGGAAATCATACACCAAAGAGCACCATTTGTACCAGCTATAGGTAAGCACAAACAAATCGCCATAAACACAATATCTCAATTACTGAAAACAAAAGAACAACTGACCATTATAGATGCAGGCTGTGGAAATGGCTACATTATAGCACAATTAGCACGACTATTTCCCAATCATAAATTCATAGGCATTGAATACAACAAAATTTTATACCAATATTGCCTTCATCACAAAAAAAACTTAACAAACTTAAGCTTTTTAAATCAAGATTTATTAAATTTTGATTATAAACAAGCAGATATTATTTATTACTTCGGAATAGCTGCACTAACCAAAAAATTGGAAGATAAATTAATAAAATTAAACAAATCAATAGACATCGTAAGTCTTGAAGAACAATTTTCTCAATGTTCCTTAGTTAATAAGTATCCGGTTAAAATCTTAACTCAAACAATTTATGTTTATCACTATAAGAATTATCTTGATAAAAACAAAACAATCTAAAAGTTTACCACTCGATTACCGGATAGTTCTGCCAACCTTTAATATTATAGTGCCACCACTCATGAGGTATACTTTCAAATCCGTGTGTTTCCATAAGTTGCTTTAAGGTTTCACGGTTTTGAATTGCTTCTAAAGTTGCGCCACAATAATCATGACGAGCTTTGATTAGATGTTCTTGAAACGAATCAAGTTGACCTTGAGCCAATTGTTCTGCAAAAATTGGATCATATGCATCTATTTCTGTCGGATAAACCAAATTATTACCTTCCATATCGGTTAAACAAACATCAACTGCTGTACCATGGCAATGGTTTGATTTTCGATAATCTGCCGCAAAGAAACCTTTAATCGGAATAGTTTCAATGCATTTTTGATGTGCGATAGGAGGGCGATAAGCATCACAAATACGCATTTTACATTTTAGCCTATCTAATTCCGGTATAAGAGATAACAAAGCATTCTTAACATCCGGATGAACAAGTATTTGATTACCAAATCCAACTTCTTGATAAACAGATCGTTTTAAGATATTGTTACTACGAGCATACATTGCATCAGCAATAAAATGATTATCATCAATTACGGTCAAAAATTTCATAAATTTCATTCCTTAATTTTAATATCCTTATTCTAATCGCATTTTTTCTATAGCTATTTTAGGAGTTAGCAGTTGAGGGAGAATAACGTATTCTCCATTACTTCCATAAAACACATATAGTGGAACGGCATTTTGCTTATAATATTCTAAAGCTGATGATATATGGTCATCATTATTAGTCCAATCCGCCTCAATGAGATGAATTTGGTGTTGTTTAACAACGTTGATGAATTCTTCTTTATCAAGAGTTGTTTTTTTGTTGAGCATACAAGTTAGACACCATTTGGCAGTAAAGTTGATAAATACCGGTTCTTTTTGAGTTATAAGTTGTTCTACTTCAGTTTTATCATATGCACGCCAATTTATCTCTTTAGGAGTTGGATTTAGTTGATTATACAAGACCCAGATTAACCATAAAGCAGTTAAAAATATCGGGATTGCAAAAAACTTCTTTAAGACATCCATCCATTTTCCGTGTTTAGGCATAATTTTTTGTAATCTATGCGGAAAAAGTTCTGCCAAAGTAAAGGGCAGGGCATAACCCAATCCCAAACTTAAGAATACCGGATAATAATGATAAGTGGGAGCGCTTAATGCATATCCTATCGCTATTCCCATAAATGGCGCACTGCAAGGAGTAGCAATAATTACCGCCAAGAATCCGGTAGCAAAAGAGGATATTAGAGGATTGGAAAATAATATTTGAGCATAAGAGTCGGCAAAAGGAGCTCTGATATTTATAACATCCAACAGCATCAAACCGATAATAACAAACAAGACGGCTAAACAACCTACAAACCAAGGTGATTGCATCTGGAATCCCCAACCGATAGCTTCGCCACCACTACGCAACGCCAATAATATCGATGCTATTACTAAAAATGATAGAATCACTCCCAAACAATAGGAAATCCCTTTAGATGCTCGCATTTGAGGAGTAGATGTGGTTTGCGTCAATGCCAATATTTTGATAAATAATATCGGAAAAACACAAGGCATGGCATTCATAATTATTCCGCCCAATAAAGCCATAAGTAATATCCACCAAATGTTCGAATTATTATTGGCGGAAAATATTTGTTGTGCTTCATTCCAAGTGTTTTGCCATTGAGCGGTTTCTACCTGCTCAAATTCGCTATAAGGTAAAGAAAATTTAAAAGTTTTTTGCTGAGGATGACACGTTCCTTTGCATGCCAACCATTTTACGATTACTTCAATATTATAGTTGTCGGATAGTGGTTGGGTAGGGATTAGAGCAGTTTGATAATAAGCCTCATTTGCAAACCCTCGTTGAATGAAACCTTCATTTTCAAACTCTTTATCCGGCGACCAGTTGCCATCAATCGTTTTTAATTCTGGAGGTAAATTCCAAATGACGGTTGTCGGCATTCCGATTTCACCGGGTTTTTGGCTGAAAATATGCCATCCGTCCGCAATCGTGAACTTGAACAATATTCCCATATTTTGTTTGGGGTTGATAGCATCATATTGGCTAATAAGCTCTACTGCAACCAAATCTGTTTGTTGTTTTTGGCTAAATGCTAAGAGCGGAGATTGGATTAGCAATGCCAATCCAATTCCTAAAGTTATATTTTTTAGCCAATTTCTAATCATTTTTATTTTCTTTTGGCTGCAATCACAAAGTTATAATAGGCGGAAGATACCACTAATAAGAACTTAGCTAAACACCAACAACCTAAGATTATTGCTATCGGTACAAACCACTGCGGAGCTAAACATAAAACAATGAAAGCAATTGTGGTTTCTGCCCCTTGCGCCATTCCGCCCAAATAAAAAGGAGATTCTTTCAATACATTTTCGTTTTTTGCTCCTTTGGCATAGTCTACTACCGCATAAGCCAACATCGCACAAGCAGATGCTGCAAAAGCAAATAACAAGAATGCTGCACTTAAAGCATTTTCTGCAGTATTTGCCAGAGCAAAACCCAAAATTACTGCCGCATAGAATACATAATCTAAACAAGCATCAATAAATACACCGAAATCGGTCTTACCTTTTATCTTAGCAATTTTACCATCCAAAGCATCACATACACGATTCAGCAAAATAAAGATTAAAGCCCAACCGAATATATTATTAGCCAAGAGGTTAACCGCAAACATACCCAAAGCAAAACCAAAAATACTTATCATATTGGCAGAAATGCCTATTTTTGCCAGTTTTTGCGCTAATTTATCAAAATTGTTGTTTATACATTCCACGCTTGCACATAAGTTGGTGTGACTATATTGTGCGCTTATTTTATTAAATATTGCTTTAATTTGTTTTTGCATTATATACTCTCCTTAAACAAAATTCATAGCGCTATTATAACGTTATTTTCACTAAAGTAAAAACTAACTTTAAGGTTATAAAGAACAATATGCGAATTTTAAAATATATTTCAATCTCAGTAATAGTTGTTTTAATAAGCTTTTTTGTTATATCCCTGGTTCATTTTGCCTCCATAATAATGATAAATTATAGACCTATTTATCCTGTTTGTCAATCACTGGGCCTGCCCGATTACCGGTCGTGAAGATCCAGGCTGTATCCTTCAAAACGAACAGCAACATCAGAATCGGCGCAATATCGGGACAGGAATTGAATTTTCGTCAAAGGTCTGCTATATTAGATGTGTTCGTTCTTCGGGAGCCGCTACACCTTTGCTGCCCCGGTATTCCCCCCGTTCTTCCTCTTTACTTTATGACAGCACTTCTGAATCTATTTTACCGACTTCCGTTGGAATTTATCGCGCAATGCTTTCTCCTTCTTTCCCTCGTCTACATCTGCGTCCATCAGCGTTTTTCCCGTTGCCAATGGTTTCGCCGGGGGATCTGGGGCGCGCTGATCGTCTGGATCGCCGCCGCTCTCTGGATCACGGTTTTCCGCCGTTCTTCAGGAACTGTGCATCCGCCAGAGCTGATCCCATTCCACTCCTATCGAGAACTGCTTGCGACCGGTGTTTCCGAAATCATACGAACCAATTTCCTGAATGTTGCCCTATTCTATCCGGCCGGATTACTGGTCGTATCGCTTCTTCCGGAAAGCTGGTCATATTGCCGCAAAAATCTG
>JAZNVJ010000063.1:0-6360 GCA_045592765.1 Alphaproteobacteria bacterium
ACCCCTCGTCCTCAGCCGGCTATGGAAAGAACTATTAATCCCGAGGAAAATAAAGTAAGCGGATTTATATTCAAGATTCAAGCAAATATGGATCCTAAACATCGAGATAGAATTGCTTTTATGAGAATCTGCTCAGGACACTTCAAACGTGGAATGAAGCTGTTGCAAGTAAGAAGCGGAAAAGAAATTAAAGTACCTACACCGGTAATGTTTATGGCTCAAGATAGAGAATTGGCAGAAGATGCTTTTGCCGGTGATATTATCGGCATCCCCAATCATGGACAGCTTCGAATTGGCGACACTCTAACCGAGGGTGAAAAATTCAATTTCACAGGTATCCCGTCATTTGCTCCGGAACTGCTAAAATCTGCACGAGCTTTAGACCCGCTTAAGTCAAAACATTTGGGTGATGCCCTCAAACAAATTGCCGAAGAAGGCGGAGCAAGCATATTCAAACCGATTATCGGCGCAGAATGGATTGTCGGAGTTGTGGGCGTATTGCAATTTGAGGTTATGGCAGATCGAATCAAAAATGAGTTTAATTTGCCGGTGATGTTTGAACCAACCCAGTATTTTACTGCTCGTTGGGTGAAATGTGATGACAAAGCCGAATGGAAAAAATTTGAAGATGCCAACCGAATGAATTTGGCAGAAGATAATGACGGAGAAATTGTATTTTTGGCTCGCAATGCTTGGCATTTGAACAAAACCATGGAAGACTTCCCTAAGGTACAATTTAACAAAACCAGAGAATTAGTAATTAGTAATTAGTCATTAGGCGTAAGTCATTAGTGATTAGAAAGGGGCTTGGAAAACCAAGCCCCTGATTTGTTGCTATTATTTACTTAAATTGCTAAAACGACTTTCGATTATTTCTTTACTTAATGTCGTTGCTTTAACAGTACTACCACTTCCTTCGTTGCCCAATCCTCGCATTTCTTGAATCTTATCCTTTAAGGAGACATGTTGAACTACACCATCTTCATTAGTAGGAAGTTCTCTTCTGGCAACGGCACCCTTGGCAATACTCCCCTTAGTGTCTTCTAGTGCTGACTCCGAAGTTGTAGGACTATAATCTTGTGATGCTTTGATGTTTAACTCCGTTAACGGTTTATCGTCTATTTTTACATCAGCTTTTACTCTTGCTGTTTCAGCTCCATCTCTATTGATAAGATTTCCATCTCTATCATAATTATGGGTTACATCATCATTACCGGTAAAAGATTTTAATGAACCATCTCTATAAAAAGTAGCTTCATTACCTTGATAATCTGTTTTAGACTTAAGTTCTCCATTGCGGTAAGTTTCTTTAACGGCATGAGCTTCTCTTTCTGCTTCGTGATCTTCCATAAATGTTTTTTCTGCAGAGTTAAGTTCTTCGCCATTTAGGGCTCTCGTCTCTAAATCTCTATAAACTGTATCATGAGCTGATAATTTAATAGCCTCGTCATTAACTTTTATATACTGATGGAAATCTAAATTTCCGTCACTATCATTTGCTTTCGCAACATTTGTTAAGTGATCTTTAATATCCTGATCCATTTCCACATTACCATTTATAACTAAACGATATCCTCCCTCTCTTGCTTCTATTGAATATTTCAGACCGCTACTTGTTTCATGCACAGGAACTTCTGTTTCTACTTGTGCTTTGGCTTCTTCTGACGGAGTATTAGACTCTTCGGCTGGACTATAATTTTGTGATGCTTTTATGTTTAACCCGCTTGTATCTTTTTCTGCTACCATATCCTCTATGTTAGAGGAATCCACTTTAGGAAGAGGATCCATAGCTCGTGAAGTTGTATCTTTTTCGGCTGCTAACTTAGCTTCATTTCTGGCTAGTTCTTCAGCTTTCCATTGCTCTTGGGATGCAGTATCAATATTTCCCTCTGCTGTCAACGGATGCCCGTTATCATCAAAGCGACTCTCGGCATAGCGCATTAATGCTACCTTTTGTTCTTCGCTTAACTCACCATTGTTATACATACTCATCAATTGTGAACTATTCTTGAATTCTATACCTAGTTGGTCACACCCCTCTTTAGGATATAACATTGCAAGGGATAACTTGTATTCTTCAGGAGACATACTGCCTTTGAGTTCTGCAAGTCCTCCGGGAGTTAAAATATTAGAGTTCAATTGTCCGGGTAGTCTTGCAATATCAGCTTGTAAGGCTGCTTCTTCAGGACTTAATTCTTGGACTTCCGTAGCATCATCGTTCGCATATTCACCTTTTACACTCCAACCTTCAGAAAGTTCTTCTTGCTCTGCTGTGGGAGGTGTATTAATATCTTCCAAGCCATTTTCTTGCGAATTAAACATCATTTTATCATTAAGTTCTTTCATATCCTCTTGCCATTGCCCCGACTCCATTCCATCTGTCGAAAGAGTATCAATTTCAACATCTTCCAGAGCATGATCAATACCCATAACTACTCCGGTAACTGCTACAGCTGTCCCTACGGTTATAAGAGCGCTTTTCTTTAAACTCTTCCAACCTTCGTTTTTTTCTTCAGGTGTTTTTCCGGTAAATATTTGTTTAATTTTTTTGAATGTATTTTTATTCTCGGCAGAAAACATTTTTTGAACTGTTTTTCCGGCATTAATATATCTGCCTCCCGGAAACATAGCTATAACTGCCGGTGACTTCATAAGATCTTGTCTGTTTTGCTTATCTTTTAATAAATCAATAACACTTACGCCTTTTTCTTTGGCTTGTTGGGCAATGTAATTTGTACCTTTGATTACACGATATGCTTTACCCATACCTATTGCACTTGCACTTACGCTAAGTCCAATTTGTGCAGCAACCTTCATATATTTATTATCTTTAAGTTTAGCTATGTTTTCTTTAAATTTTTTAGCTTGTTCTTTTATTGTAACTTCGACATTTTTGCCGTCTTTATCTTTAACGGTTGCTTTAGTATTCGGATTTTTTGCTTCTAGTGCACTAACCCAAGTTTCATTACGATTAGCCTCATCTAAAGTAATTAATGCGCCAACAGAATTATTAAAATCTACATTATCTTTAATTTCCTTTATTTTGGGATTATCTTTGCCATAATATTTTTCTAATGCTTCATCTAAATTCTTAGCACCGGCTATTTTTTCATATACATCATCAAGTTTATCAAGCTCAGGTTTTCCTTCCTCTTTACCGATTCCCTCATGATCAGCAATTACAGCTACGGCTTGAGCGGTAACAATGCGAGCTAAATTATCTTTAATATGTGTGTCCAGTTCTGCTGCACTAATCGGTTTATCTGATATAGAGAGGCTTCTGATTGCTGAATTATATGCCAAGTCATAAAGATCTTCATCAATACCGTCTGGGCGTGCAGGTTTATCTAAATTTGAAACCTCACAAAAACGCTCGGCAACCTCCGGACTTAATGATCTTTCCTCATCTTGTGGTGAGGATACATGGGGATCTGATGATTTTTCAATCAAAAATGTTTCAAATTTTTCAGCTAAACCTTGTAATTCTTCATCAGTTATTTTACTTGGGTCTTTACCTTCTGCTTCTAAAAACTGATTATACCAATTATTGCTTTTCATATCTGCTATACTAATCATAACTTCCTCCACAACGATAAATATATTTGTTATGATTATAGTAACATATTATTAAAAAACAATCAACAATAAATTGACATATTGTGACAAATATTTTGTCATCATTAGCTATGATTATAGTGTAATGATATAAAGAAAAGGCCCTCATTTCTGAGGGCTAATTGATTTTAAGATGCCTTTTTATGCTGTTTTCTGGCGGTTACAAATTTGGGTTCTTTTTTGTCATTAATAACATTTTCATCAATAACAATTTCCACCACATCTTTTTTGTCCGGAATATCATACATCAGCTCTAATAATGTATCTTCCATAATCGCCCTCAAACCACGAGCACCGGTTTTGCGCTCAATGGCTTTTTTGGCAATTGCTCGCAATGCACCTTCGGTAAGGGTAAGTTTGACATTTTCCATATCAAACATACAATTATACTGCTTAACCAAAGCATTTTTTGGTTCAGTTAAAACTTTTACCAAAGCATCTTCATTTAGATCACCCAAGGTGGCGATAATCGGCAAACGTCCGATAAACTCGGGAATAAGGCCATATTTGAGCAAATCTTCGGGTTGAACATCTTTAATAATTTCGCCGATTCCACGCTCCTCTTTGGCGGCAACCTTAGCTCCGAAACCGATAGAAGTTTCCTTACCTCGACGACTGACAATTTTTTCCAATCCGGCGAATGCACCACCACAAATAAACAAAATATTAGTAGTATCAACGTGCAAAAATTCTTGTTGCGGATGTTTGCGCCCACCTTGAGGCGGAACATTGGCTACCGTTCCCTCAATAATCTTGAGCAAAGCTTGTTGCACACCCTCGCCTGATACATCACGGGTAATAGACGGACCGTCACTTTTGCGAGTAATTTTATCAATCTCATCAATATAAACAATTCCTCGCTGTGCTTTTTCAATATCATAATTGGCATTTTGCACCAATTTTAAGATAATATTTTCAACATCTTCTCCGACATATCCGGCCTCGGTTAAGGTTGTGGCATCTGCAATTGCAAAAGGAACATCTAAAATCTTAGCCAAAGTCTGAGCAAGCAAAGTTTTTCCGCTACCGGTAGAACCGATTAAGATAACGTTAGACTTGGCAATCTCAACATCTTTATTAGTCTTTTGAGAGTTCAAACGTTTATAGTGATTATACACCGCAACCGACAAAACTTTTTTAGCCAAGTCTTGTCCGATAACATATTGATCTAAAAACTCTTTTATTTTTGATGGCGACGGAAGATCTGAGCCAACCTTTGAGGCATTTTCCGCAGCTTTTTCTTCTGCCATTTCATCGGCAACAATATTGATACAAACCTCTATACACTCATCACAAATGTACACGCCCCTGCCGGCAATGAGTTTTTTCACCTCATTTTGACTTTTGCCACAAAAAGAGCAATGTAACATATCTGCTTGATTTTCTCTTTTATCTGTCATCTTTTTGATTCCTATTTCAAAATTTCTTCACGAGAAGTAACAATATGATCAATAAGTCCGAATTTTTTGGCTTCTTCAGGGGTCATAAAGTTGTCTCTTTCCATTGCTTTTTCAATAACCGAAAGTTTTTGACCGGTTTTTTCGGCATAAATCTTATTAAGGCGTTTCTTCATATTTAAAATAAGGCGAGTTCTGATTTCCATATCGGTTGCTTGACCTTGAAAACCGCCCGATGGCTGGTGAATCATAATCTGTGAGTTAGGCAGGGCAAATCTTTTGCCTTTAGCGCCGGCAGTGAGAAGCAATGACCCCATTGAGCAAGCTTGTCCGATACACAAAGTGTTTACATCACAACTTATGTATTGCATAGTGTCAAACATTGCCATACCGGCTGTTACCGAACCTCCGGGAGAGTTAATATATAAGTAAATATCTTTTTTGGGGTTTTCTGATTCCAAAAACAGCAACTGTGCACAAACCAAAGATGAAACTTCATCATTAACCTCTCCGGTCAAGAAAATTATACGTTCTTTGAGCAAGCGAGAATAGATATCAAACGAACGCTCCCCTTTGGAAGTTTGCTCTATAACCATCGGCACCAATGCGCCATCATAAATTTCATGCTGTCTGTAATTGATCATTGTTTTATCCTCAAATCTATTTATAGCTTTTGTTAGTTTAACCAAAGATAATCAACAAATGGTAAATAAATAAAAGTTTTTTACGATAAATGTTTTTTTGTCTAATTGGGAAAATTATAGTTGAACAAGGTGCAAAAATATGATATACTTTATTTGTTAAACTTATTAGTTAGATATTTATTATAAAAGTGCTGTTAGTTTTCTTTTCGGGGAAAATGAGCGGTGTTGTTATGATATTGTTTGGCGAAAAGTTTGGCCCTTGTATGAAGTACATATGAGGATTGTTTTATTTAATTTTTTTTTACCATGAACAAATCCATTTTCGCCCGCATGGGCAATGTCGTAATGACAATCGTAGGCTTCATCGTGAAATCAATCAGCGCAAAGTGGGCTTACAAGTACACATCTTATAGCAATCCACATGCAGAGAAATTCTTGATGGGAGTTAAGCGAGAGGTTAAGATTCTCAATGAGCTTGCAAAAAATCCCGACAACTTGTCAGAGATTAAGGATCATCTATGGTCATTCGAGACCAAACTAGATATCCTTCAGTGGACAGAAGACGAAAATCTTATGAAGATTTTCGTGGAGATGATGAGATATTATCTCGAGTGGGATGCGGCGATGAGCAATAAAAGCCTCCGCACTTTGGCTTATGAGTGTAAGGCATATACGCCAACCGCTCAGCAAACCAAATGCAGAGC
>JAZNVJ010000064.1:0-3499 GCA_045592765.1 Alphaproteobacteria bacterium
AATAAAATTATGGAAACAATAGCTACGAAAAGCGAGAGATTAATTAAAAACATCGAAAAATATTACTACTTTTGCAAAGTAAAGAGTTCGATAATGATAAAGTTAGAAGAAATAAAAAAACCGATAGAAAAAGAAATAAATTGCTTTGAAAGTGAGTTTAAAGAATCTTTTAAAGCAAGTAGTGAACTCTTAAACAACATTAACCAATACATTCTAAATAAAAGAGGAAAGGGAATTAGACCCATACTAACACTCCTTGCAGCAAAAGCATACGGAGAGATAAACGAAACAACAATAAAATCTGCTATAAGCTTAGAAATGTTGCATACAGCAAGCTTAATTCATGATGATGTGGTAGATGAAACATTAGAAAGAAGAGGGCAAAAGTCTGTAAATGCAGTATGGAACAACAAAATATCAATACTCGCCGGAGACTATTTGCTATCCCAATCTATTCTGAAAATAACAGAAACTAAGAACTTTGATATTCTTAATCAAATTACAAAATTAGGTAAAGAGGTATCAGAAGGAGAGTTGATGCAAGCAGAAAATGCAAATAGCGGAAACATTAATGAAGAAAAATATTTAGAAGTAATAAAAAAGAAAACAGCCTGCTTATTTGCAACTTGCACATACGCAGGAGCAAAATCTGTAAATGCAAACGAAGAAGATATTGAAAAAATAAAAAGATTTGGAGAAATTTACGGAATATGTTTTCAAATAAAAGATGACATATTAGACTTCGTTGGAGATGAAAAAAAGATTGGAAAACCAACTGGAAATGATATTAGAGAAGGTAAAATTACATTACCTTTAATTTATGCACTAAATAACTGTTCGAAAGAAGAAAAAGAGGAGAAAATAAAGATCATTAAAGACAAAAAATTTACAACTGAAAACATTGGAAAATTAATCCAATTTGCAATTGAAAAAGGGGGTATCAAATATGCTGAACTTAAAATGGAAAATCTAAGAAAAGAGGCATATAATACAATAAAAGATATTAAGAATCAGGAAATTAGAGAAACATTAGAAAAAATTATAAATCATACGATAACAAGAAATAAATAAAAATATAGATAAAAAGAAATCCGCTGAACATACAAAAAATATTCAGCGGATTTTTATTTAAAAAAGATATAAAATCAAAAATAAGCAATATCCTTACCGGATATAGAGGAAAGAAGATGATTAACCAACTTACTTGCTCCAATTCTAAAATAATCAGGAGTTAACCACTCTTCACCTAAAACAGATTTAACCAACGTATAATATGAAACTGCATCAGAGGTAGTAGAAACGCCTCCTGCGACCTTTAAACCTACTTTAGAGGAATTTAATTGATTAAACTCTTTAATTGCGTTAGCCATCACGTAAACAGCCTCTAATGTTGCGTTGATACTATACTTTCCTGTTGATGTTTTAATAAAATCAGCACCGGCCGCCATAGAAAGAATAGAAGCTTTCTTAATCATCACAGGAGAATTTAATAAACCGGTCTCTAAAATAACCTTCAATTTTGCATTCTGACAAGCAGATTTAATTTCGGTTATTTCCATATATACATCATCATAATTACTTGATAAAAACAATGAAGAAGGCAATACATAGTCAATTTCAGAGGCTCCTTCCATTACTGACATGGCCGCTTCGGCAATTTTTACCTCAGTGAATGTATGAGGGTAAGGAAAACCAATAACAGAAGCTATATCTAAATTTTCTTGCAAATTATCTTTGACTATAGGAACAAAAGCAGGAAAAACACAGATAGCTGCAGGATGGGGAAGGATCTCAAAATGATCATCAAAAGCATTGATTTTATTAACAAAAGAGATAATTGAATCAAAAGAATCTCCAAAATTTAAAGATGTTATATCTATAAAACTCAACAATTGACTATAAACTGCCTTATCATTATTACGCTCAAATCCATCATTTACCAATTGATGAGCTTTGTTAGAAACAGATTCAAAATCTAAATTAGAAAAATCATATTTAGAAAATAACTCTTCAAAACGATCCATAATTTACTTTAATTTTTCATTATTAATATGACGCAATGCATCTCTCTTAGTTTTCTTCTCTAAATTAGCTGCAAATGCTTTATCCAAATCTACTCCGGTTTGATTAGCAAGACAAACCAAAACCCAAAGAACATCAGCCAACTCATCCTCCAAAGAATAATGTAAATCAGAATCTTTAGAAGATTGATCACCATACTTTCTCGCCATAACTCGAGCTAATTCACCAACCTCTTCCATTAAAATGGCCGTATTAGTAAGCTCGCTAAAATAACGAACTCCATATTGCTTAATCCAAGAATCGACAATCGACTGTATATCCTTTAATGAAGACATAAAAATAAGTATAAAAAATTATAAACCTAACTTTTCACTAATTTCAAGCATCTTCACAATAGGGAGTCTGGCACGATCTAAAATAGCGGAATCAACATTAATTTCGGGTTGACTATTCTTTAAACAAGCATACAATTTTTCTAATGTATTCAATTTCATATAAGAACAATCATTGCAAGAACAACTGCTATCTTCAGGCGGTACAGGAATAAATAGTTTATTAGGTGCTTGCTTTTTCATCTCATGTAAAATGCCTGCTTCAGTTGCAACCAAAAACTCATTAACATCAGAATTAACGGCAAATTTTAACAATGCAGCAGTAGATCCTACACAATCTGCCAACTTAACAATTGAATCTTTACATTCCGGATGAACCAATAGTTTTGCATTAGGATAAATCTCCTTCAAGGCAAGCAATTTACGAATTGAGAATTGCTCGTGAACATGACAACACCCATTCCACAAAAGCATATTTCTGCCGGTAACAGAATTGATGTAATTACCCAAATTTCTATCAGGACCAAAAATGATTTTCTCATCTTTAGGAAAACTTTCAACAATTTGAACGGCATTAGAAGAGGTTACAACAACATCAGTTAAAGCCTTTACAGCAGCAGTTGTATTGACGTATGAAAGAACCTTATATCCGGGATGTTGATCAATAAAAGTTTTAAACTCGGTAGCATTACAACTATCAGCCAACGAACATCCTGCAGAAGCATCAGGCACCAAAACAACCTTTTCAGGCGAAAGAATTTTAGCTGTTTCACCCATAAAATGAACACCACATATAACAATTACATCAGCATCAGTTGTAGCAGCTTTTTGAGCTAAATAAAGGCTGTCACCAACAAAATCAGCAATATCTTGAATTTCGCCAATTGTATAGTAGTGAGCCATTATAACAGCGTTTCTTTCTTTCTTAAGTTCTAAAATTTTATTTTTTAAATCAACACTCTCTTTCATTTTATTATTTGAATTTTAAAAATATATATATTTAAAAAAATAATTAATAAATATAATAAGGGCTGTTGAAAAGGTTAAAACATTTATTAAATAATTCTTGCATATATTGTTATTAAGAATTGATTTACAATGTAAACCTTAAATTGTTAAAATTAAATAGTTGAAATATAAATATT
>JAZNVJ010000065.1:0-3218 GCA_045592765.1 Alphaproteobacteria bacterium
ACAGAACGACATGGCTACGATCCGACTTGTTTTGATAAAGTATCGATTAGTATTAGGATTGAACTCTAAACGAACATAGTGTCCGGTAGCAAATTTATCAAATTCTAAGCCTTGTTCTTTGGCAGTATTGGGAAGAGCATCAAATTTTATGGTTGAGTTACACCAAATACAAGGATTAGGAGTACGTCCATTTAAATATTCGTGACGAAAATTAGCCAATACTATTTTTTTGTATTGTTCTCGGCAATCAAATACATAATAAGGTATATCTAAATGATAACAAATTGCTCGAGCACTTTCAATATCTTGTTTTTCTTTGGGGCCAAAACATGCTTCCTTCCCATTAGGAGCCAGATTACGAATAACTTCATCCCAAATAGTCATCGTGGCACCGATAACTTCGTGTCCGGCTTGTTTAAGTAGTAGAGCGGTGACTGCAGAATCTACGCCACCGCTCATTCCAACCAATATTTTCATAGTTTATTTAAGTCCTTGGCATTAAAATTTTCTTGCTGATACTCCATTCTTCCAGTTTTTTTCTATTTTTTCAAGAGAAATTCCTTTGGTTTCGGGAACAAAGAAGTATACAAACAGCATTGAAATAATCGTAATACCGGCAAACATCCAGAAAGTGGCGGCATTTCCGATAGTATTAAGTAATGGTAAGAAGCTTAATACTACGATGAAGTTAAATCCAAAGTTGGAAACTGTTGCAGCACTCATGGCAAAACCTCTGATTTGCAATGGCATAATTTCTGAAACCATAATCCAACCTACCGGACCTAAGCTCATTGCAAAAGATGCAATGTAAATAACCACAGATGCTACGGCAATCCATTTGCCTGCAGTACCTAGTTCGGTTGCCCAAGCAAAAGATCCACCAAGAGTTATTAAGCTGAATAGCATTCCCCACAAGCCGATATAGAGTAATGGTTTACGCCCCCATTTATCAGTATAAGCAATGGCAACAATAGTCATAATAAAGTTTACAAAGCCAATGCCGATAGTGGCATAAAGCGCACCAATATGAGATTCAAAACCGGCAATTTGAAAAATAGTAGGAGTATAATAAATAATAGTGTTAATACCGGTACAAATTTGAACAAACATTATACCAACGCCAACAAAAATCGGCATAAACATCCAACGATGAAATTTGGTTTTTTGTTCTCCGGTTTTGGGAGTTAGAGTTTCTTTGATTTCTTGTAAGTGCAATTCTACATCACCTGATGGTTCAATTCTTAAAAAGGCTTTTTTGGCATCTTCTTCTCGACCTTTGGTAAATAACCAACGTGGAGTATCACTCAAAAAGCAAATGCCAATTAACAAAATGGCAGCGGGTATTACTCCGGCACCTAACATCCAACGCCAATTAAATTCATAATTGGCAAAAATACGATTAATTAAATATGAAAGTAAGATGCCGGCGGTAATTGCCAATTGAAATAATGATACCAACATTCCTCTAATGTTTTGAGGGGCAATTTCCGATAAGTATAACGGAACGGCAAAGCTGACCATGCCGACAGCAATGCCGATAATGATACGAGAAAAAATTAGTTGATTTATGCTTTGAGCAAAACCACACATAATTGAACCAGCAACAAATATAATCGCAGTAGCAATAATAATTTTTTTGCGTCCGTAAATGTCGGCTAAAATTCCGTTAGAGGCTGCGCCGATTACAGAACCTACAATAGCTGAACTGACAAGCCATCCTTGTTCTAAGGGACTCATTGTCCAAGTTTCATTGATAAAAAGTAAAGCTCCGGAAATAACACCCATGTCAAATCCGGACAATAATCCCCCTAAGGATGCAACTATGGCAATAATATACATCCAAGGAGATATAGAGGTTTTGGAATCTGTCATTTAACTTCTCCTAATAGTTTTATGACAGATATATATGCTTTGTGAGTTTAAATTAAAGACGTTGATAATCAAAAAATACCGGACGACGTCCTTCTCTGATAGCTTTGCGTTGATATTTAGTTTCAACCCAATCTTGAGGAGCTTTTTTCCAATCATTTCCGCAAGTTGCCATCCATTTGAAATCATTTCGTTGGTGCATTTGTCTTAATACCCAACGTTTGTATATCGGATGATCGGTAGCAATGCGAAATAGTCCTTCTGGTTTGAGAATTCTGGATATTTCATTTAAGTTATCCGGATTTACAAATCTGCGATCTGCATGGCGATTTTTAGGCCAAGGATCGGGAAAAAGCAAAAAGACTTTATCTAAAAAATTATCCGGCATTTTTGCAAATAAAAGACGGATATCATCAGCATAAATGCGGATATTATCAACTCTTTGCGGAAGAAGTTTAATTTCTTCGGGAACTTCATCGGCTTGTTTGATTCCGGTGATGAGTGTTAGTAAATTAGCTACGCCATTTTTGAATACTTCAGCTCCGATGAATCCCGTGGTGGGGTTGTTTAAGGCTTGGCCGGCAAGGTGTTCGCCATTGCCGAATCCAATTTCAAGACAAATAGAATTTACAGGAGTGGAAAATAAAGTTTGTGTATCAAGTTTAGTTGATGAAGTGATTTCCACTTGGGGAAGAAAACGTTCTAATAATGAGCTTTTGGCTTTTCTGATTTTGCGTCCTTGACGACGACCATAGAAATGAGGTTCAGAGTTGGAATACATTTTGCAGTTCCTTTACTAAATCTGTTTTTTCCCAAGAAAAACAACCATTTTCTTGAGCTGTGCGACCAAAATGTCCATAAGCACTGGTTGGGGTATAAATCGGACGACGAAGCTGGAGATGATTTATTATACCTTCAGGAGTTAAATCAATGTTGTTATTTATATAGTTTAATAATTCATTCTCGTTTACCTTTGCGGTATGATTAGTATTGATATATAAAGATAGCGGCTTGGCTACTCCAATTGCATAAGATATTTGCAATAAACATTCTTTAGCCAAACCGGCAGCAACAATATTTTTGGCCAAGCCATTGTCTATAAAAATACTTGCTAATGCAAGTGATTCTGCCATAGTTGCACACGCAGAATAAAGACCAACAAAAGGTATTTCTAGTTCTCTAGCTGTGTAGCTTGAACTAATGATTTGATTCAATAAATCTCCACCAAAAAAGAAATCTATATCGCTATATTGTAAACCAGATTTATCAATTGCGCCAACAATTAAAGTTTGAAGCATTTTTCTTTCGCTTTTTTCAAATGTTTTTTCTTTTAATGTATCATCTTTTAC
>JAZNVJ010000066.1:0-7801 GCA_045592765.1 Alphaproteobacteria bacterium
ATTATAGCTCTTGACAACCGGAATAAACAACATTATGTTTTAGACAAAACAAATCTTTATTAAAATAATTATGGAATCAAAACTTCTCTATGAGCTTATCGGAAACAAGCTCGTTACCAGTGAAATGATACATCTGGTAAATGAATTAAAAGCAAATTTTAAAACCGGTCGCTATCCGCTTGCCAATGGTGCATATGCAAACGCTCAAACCTATACAACTTACGATGAAAATACTCGTAATTACGAGAATCATAGGCAGTTCATCGACATCCAGATCGTTCTGGAAGGCAAGGAAGTGATATGGGTAGCAAGCGCTGCAGATGCAGCTTTTAGCGTTGTGCGTCCATATGTGCCGGATATCGAACTTATGAACGGACCCGTTCGTGAAGAACCGATAGTGCTTAACTCTGAAGAGTTTTTAATACTCCACCCCGGACAAGCGCACAAATATGGTTGCACCATACCAACCACTCCGGCTGTTGAAGTAAAAAAACTTATCATCAAGGTACCCTACACCTTGAAAGCTTAATTTTCATAAAAAGACATAAATCTTCGTGATTTGTGTCTTTTTTATTGCAAATTTTAAGCAATATATTTAGACTTATTTAAATAATCCGGTGCTATAAAGTAAAATAGCTTAATTTTTTTACTAAATATGGCGCAAAGAAAATGCTTAGACAATATGAACTGGTAGATATCGTAAAATCTTATGACCCTAATGCTGATGAAGATGCATTAAACAAAGCTTATGTTTTTGCAATGAAGAAACATGGAGCTCAGCTACGCACTTCAGGTGATCCGTACTACTCACATCCGGTTGAAGTTGCCGGAATATTAACCAAGTTCAAATTAGATTCGACTTCAATTATTGCCGGATTACTTCATGATACGGTAGAAGATACAGATACCTCGGTTGAAGAAATTCGCAAGCTATTTGGCGACCAAGTGGCACAAATTGTGGACGGACTTACCAAATTAGCGATGATTGAACAAAAATCTGCCAATAATAAACAAGCTGAAAATTTTCGTAAACTGTTGTTAGCAATGTCCGAAGATATTAGAGTTTTGCTGATTAAACTAGCAGACAGATTACATAATATGCGTACATTACATTTTTGCGCAGCCGATAAACGAGCTAGAATTTCTAAAGAAACTCTCGATATTTATGCGCCTTTGGCTGAGCGCATAGGTATGCAAGAGGTTAAAAGTGAGCTGGAAGAAATTGCTTTTAGAGAATTGCACAAAGAAGCTCATGACTCTATTCAGGCCAGACTTAACTTTTTGCGTGAACAAGGTAGTGATATCGTACCTAAAATTATTGCCACACTGCAAAAAGATATGAAAAGCAACGGAATCAAAGCTGAGATTTCAGGAAGAGAAAAATCTCCATATTCTATTTGGCGTAAAATGCAGCAAAAAAATGCCTCATTTGAACAATTATCTGATATTATGGCATTTAGAATCATTGTTGATGATGTGGCTTCTTGTTATCAGGCTTTAGGTGTTGTGCACAGTAAATATCATATGGTGCCTCGACGTTTTAAAGATTATATCTCAACCCCAAAACCAAACGGATATAAATCTATCCATACCGGAGTTATCGGACCGGAAAACACCAGAATCGAAATTCAGATTCGTACTCAAGAAATGCATGAAGTTAATGAAAAGGGTGTGGCCGCTCACTGGGCGTATAAACAAGGTGAAAAAGTGGTTGGTAAAAATTTCCGTTGGATACGTGAACTGTTAGAAATTTTAGAACAGGCATCAAATCCTGAAGAGTTTTTGGAAAATACCAAACTTGAGATGTATAATGATCAAGTGTTCTGTTTTACACCTAAAGGAGACTTAATCGGATTACCAATCAGTTCTACTCCGGTGGACTTTGCCTATGCTGTTCACTCTTCAGTCGGTGATACTTGTGTGGGTGCAAAAATTAATGGGGAAATTCGTCCGCTCAGAACTATTTTACAAAATGGTGATCAGGTGGAAATTTTAACCTCAAAGGCTCAGCACCCTTCTCCGGAATGGGATAGATTTGTAATTACCGGAAAAGCTAAAGCTGCTATCAGAAGATACGTTAGAGCGCATAAAAGAGATCAGTTTATTACCCTCGGGCAACAGCTTTTGGAACGCACATTTAAAGGCGAAAATCTTGAATTCTCCGAAAAAGGTATTGTTAATGTACTACAAAATTTTGAAGCAGAATCAATTGACGATATTTATGCTAAAGTTGGCGAAGGCTTAATTAGCGCTTGGGATGTAATGAAAGCTGTATACCCAGGTTATAAACAATCTAAAATCGGCAAAGTTGTTAAATCTTTTATAGGTAAAAGCAATAAAAAAGATAAAAATAAAGGTGAACCACTCAAAATTAAAGGGCTTATTCCTGGAATGGCAGTACATTTTGCCGGATGTTGCCATCCCTTGCCAGGAGATAGAATTGTTGGAATTGTTACTACCGGAAAAGGAGTTGCTGTCCACACAATAGACTGCAAACTTTTAGAAAAATTTGCTGATGAACCGGAAAGATGGCTCGATATATCTTGGGGAGAGGATGCAGAAGATGGACCTCACGTTGGGCGTATTAAGTTGATGCTTAGCAATGAACCTGGAGCTTTGGCTGATTTATCTAATTTGGTGGCCCGAAATAATGGTAATATCTGCAACTTAAATATTACTAACCGCACCGTCAGTTATTTTGAACTGCTAGTAGATGTTGAGGTAAAAGATCTTAAACATTTAACTGATATTATTACGGCGCTTAAGGCATCTAAAGTAGTATCTTATGTATCTCGCTCAATGCAATAATTTATAAGCCGGAGCTATTGCCTATATTGCTAATGGGATTATATTGTCCTACACCGCCAAAGTATTTACGGAAGAAACCCAGTTTCTCGCCATGAGCTATAGTTTCATCTTGATTGACAGCAACTTCATTGCCACATGATTTATCCAAACGAGATATTTCTGATACTTTTCCGCTATCATCAAAGCGGATGGTTAAAACATCACGATCAACTTCTTCTGGTGCAAAAAACGCAACTCGCTTAACCTCTGATGACATATAAATCCATGTATTTTTATCTAAAGAAATAACTGATGACGGAGCTCCCAACATATCTAAAACTTTTGCTTGCGAATCGCCTTTATTTATTTGCTCAATTTTATCATCAGTGGGCATATTACCATTTCTTGCAATAAACCATTCATCTGTTTTGGAGGATGAACAAGCTGATAAAAACAAAGCCACAGATAAGCTAACGATAATTTTGGATGTTGACATATTATCTTCCTTACAGTTATATGATGTTGATGTTATAACATAAGGAATAACGGAATGCAAAATCTTTTTTCTTATCCCCTAATGCTTGATGAGATGGGTAATGGGATTAAAACTTATCAATTGATAGCAGATGCCAAACAACTTAAATATATTAAAGAAACCCTCAAACTTGATGGAATAAACAGCTTTGAAGCTAAAATAAACGTATGCCTGAATCGTAAAAATCATCACTTAAATATATCAGGTTTTGTTGATGCTAATGTCGAACATATCAGCGTTATTTCTTTGGATAAATTTACAAGAAATTATCATCCGGAATTTGAAATAATTTATGACACAGAATTGAGCTATGAACAGCTAAAAGAAATAGAGTTTGATTTTGATGATAACGAACCTGAGATAATCGAAAACGGACAAGTTGATTTGGCTGATATTGCAATGGAACAATTGGCTTTGGCCTTAGATGATTTTCCTCGCAAAGATGGTGAGATCTTTGAGTTCAAATCAGAATTTGATGAAGAAACAACCACAAAAGCAAATCCCTTTGCCGCTTTGGCTAAATTGAAGAAATAATAAATAAAAAGGCGGGGATATAAATCACCGCCTTTTTTTTATAAGCACATAACATTATATGCTTATGATGCCTCTGACAAATGCATAAATTGCAAAAAGAGCAACAATCAATAAAGCAATTGCCAGATATTTTTCTCTAGCTTCAAATGCGCAACTATCAGGATTGTTCTCTCTTTTTGCCCAAATATATACCGGAATGCCAAGAGCAATGATAACCGCCGCCATTAACAAATAATTTAATCCGGCAGCATATATTAACCACAAGGCATAGATTGAGCCAATGATTGAGGTTATCAACGCACCGGAGCGTTTATAAAAGATATTGCTCGGATATTCACCGTCTTCACAAAGCTTCCATAAATATGCGCAAGAAGCAAAATAAGCCGGCAGAACCATTACACTGGTTATTGAGAGCATAGTATTCCAAGCATTGTTAGAAAAATATACCAACAACAAGAACATCTGCATTGCAAAACTGGTAACATACAGCGAAACAGATGGTGAGCCATTGACATTTTCTTTTACAAAAGCTTTAGGAAATGTTCCGTCTTCTGCAGCTGCTTGAGGAATTTGGGCGGTTACCATAGTCCATGCCAACCAACTGGTCAAAACAGAAACTAACAGACCTATATTCATTAACCAAGAACCCCACGGACCTACAATATCTTGCAAAATTCCGGCAGTTGAAGGGTTAGCTACTTTGGCTAATTCTTCTTGATCCATATAACCAAATGGCAACAAAGATAACAAAATATAAATTGCTAAACAGCCGACAAAGCCTAAAATGGTTGCTTTACCTACATCAGAACTGCTTTTAGCACGATTTGACATTACCACCGCACCCTCAATACCGATAAATGCCCACAAGGTAACTAACATCGTACTTTTAATTTGGGTGCTAAGTCCGCCGATTTTGGCTTTGGTGGCAATTGCTTCGCCCCAAAAATCCAAGTCAAATTTAGGCAAATTAAATACCAACAGCATTATCAATATAAATAATACTAAAGGCACGATTTTTACAACAGTACCTATGGTATTGATTATACTTGCCTGACGCACACCTCTTAAGACTAAATAATTAAAACCCCAAATAATCAACGATCCTCCGATAATTGAATAAATGGTGTTACCGCCTTCAAAATAAGGTGGGAAAAAGTAATTTAAGGCATCCATGGTAATCACCGCATAGCCCACATTTCCGCAAACCTGACACAGCCAATAAGACCAACCGATGGTAAATCCAACATAAGGTCCAAATCCGGCTCGGCTATAAGAATAAATACCGGTGGTTAAATCCGGTTTTGCCATAGAAAGGATAGAAAAAGTTCGAGCAATAAAAAATATACCGAAACCGGTAATCAGCCACGCAAGTAAAACAGCTCCCGCAGATGCCCCTGCTGCCATATTTTGTGGCAGACTATAAATACCTCCACCAATCATAGAGCTGATAACAATGGCCGCAAGAGCCATAACATCCAACTTTTTATTATCTGATGCTCCTGTTTGAGGTGGTGTTTGAGATGATACAACTTTTTTCATAGTTTTAATCCTTAGCAAAAACACTTTTCAGATAGGCACTCGGAGTGCGTTGCCACACTCCGAGTTTTTGAGCTACGGAGTTAAGCTTGTGCTGGTGCTGCGTGCTCAAAATTCAAAAAACCGAGAGCGGTTAAGCAATAGCCAAACTCTTGGGTAATATTTACATAATTATGCCACATTTGGAATTCAGAGTGTTTTTCAACGCCTCGAAGCATTAGTTCGTGATTGAGAGATTTGTTGAGCCACATTCTTGCATGTCCAGCAGCAATTTCATCATCGATAAAAGTGTCAAAATATTCTACGTATTCAGCAGCCCAACCACCGATTAGCTCACCATTTTTATCTTTACCCCAACAGATACCAACACCGGTAGCAATGGCCTTATGCTCATCCCTTTTGGCACCATTACCGGCCATAATTACTTCTAAAACTGCACCATGCTTAAACTGGCTGACAATTTTGTCATTAATCGGAATAATATTGCCGTATAGCTCTTTGGGCAAGACAGAAGTATAGGGAACAATATTAAAGTTTTCGATACGGGCTTGCAACAATGCCGAATCATAACAAAAAGTTTCAAATGGTTGAGGTGGGATACCATCATCAGATTGTCCTGCACCGCCGGTAATAAAAGCAAAAGTAGGATAACGAACACCTTGAGTCATATTAAAATCTCCTAAAATCAGGTTAAAACAATAGTTCAGAGCTCTGATACAGCTGTTTTATACCTAATCAGAAATTAAGATATTTCAATAATACTAAATGAATATAGTGATAAAAAAAGGGTTCTGGCCTTAAAAAAGCAAGAACCCTTTGCGTTGTTTTAATGACAAACAAGAAAATCCATCTATCACCTTGTTTCGACATATCACATGCAGAGAACAAAATGGTTCGTGCTTTATTTGCTTGGCATATCACATGTGAAGCAAAAAGGACACACTGCCTTTTATGATTCTTAACCAAAGAAAGCTTAGAGTTTATGGAATTAAAACAACGCTATATATCTTATTTAATATGCTCATAATAAAAAATCAGCATTTGTTTAACACTATGATAAATGATTGTCAATATATTTATGCCTCAAATACTTCGCCACATATACATGGCTCAATAACTCCGGTAGTAAAAGGATAGCTTGAAGGCATAAGATGAATACGCCTTGCTGCCAAATACGCAAAGGCTTGCGCTTCAATAGCTGACGGATTCCAGCCATATTCCAATGAGGATTTCACCTCTATTTCAGGCAGCCTTTGACGAATAAATCTAAGTAATGTCGGATTGAGTGCCCCTCCTCCACATACAACCATTATTTTAGGCTGTTCAGGTAAATATAAGGCCGATGAATAAGCTATAGCCTCTGCAACAAAAGCTGTTGCAGTTGACGCACCGTCCTCTAACGATAAGCCTTCCAAATGCTCCAGTTTATCCGCAAACGTATTTTTATCGGCGGCACGAGGCGGAACTTTGGCTAAAAACTTATGATGAGTGAGTTGTTTGAGAATCTGTTCATTAACTTTACCGATAGCTGCCAATTTGCCGTTGTAATCCATATGTTGACCGGCATGCTTAAACACCCAATCATTAATAGCATTATTACCGGGACCGGTGTCAAAAGCCATTAGCTCTCCATTGGCACCAATCCACGTTAAGGTTGCTATCCCGCCAATATCTACAAAAACTACAGGTTTTTCAATTTGAGCTGATAGAGCTTGATGATATACAGCAGCCAAAGGAGCTCCCAAACCACCGGAGCGGATATCTGCCTGACGAAAATGCCCGACAGTTCTAATTCCGCTTATCTCTGCCAGTTGCTTGGCATTACCAATTTGGTAAATTGTTCCGTCATTAGCATTGTGAAAAATTGTATGTCCATGAAAACCGATTAAATCTATTTTTTCCCCATAGTTTTCTATGATATCTTTTACCACATCGGCATGAAAGCGAGTAAGTTCATCTTCTATTGATTGTTTTTGTTCAGCTGATGCTGTTTTATAATTACGATGCAGCCAACGTAATTTTTCTCGGAGTTCATCTTCATATGGAACGTCTAAAATCGATCCAAAATCAAAAATATCAACCCCATCGGTAGAAATCACCGCCGCATTAACCCCATCTAATGATGAACCGCTCATTAAGCCCAATATGCGCAGTGAATGTAATGTATCCATAAAAAATTAAACTCCTATCTTGCAATGGATAAATATTATGCTAATATGCGTTAAAAATTAGTTATTAGTCATTAGTGATTAGTGATTAGTTATTAGATAAAAAAACAATAAAATGTCATTACGAACGAAGTGATGTAATCTCGGCAAAACAAAAACAAATAGCCGAGATTGCCACGGGGCAAGCCCCTCGCAATGACAATCAATACTAAACTGTCATTACGAGCTTTAGCGAAGTAAT
>JAZNVJ010000067.1:0-5546 GCA_045592765.1 Alphaproteobacteria bacterium
TTCCTAAGACCGCTTGGCCTCCGACTTCTTCAGTTTTAGTATCTCCTTTTTCTATTCCCAACAATATTAATAGTCCTTGTTTTATTGAAGATACACATTCATTATTAACGTTAACCGAAGCATTAATAACTCGTTGTAATAACACTTTCATTATATTTCCCATTCAAAAAAACATATAAGAAAAACAAATTGCGGCAATTATTCCTGCCAAATCAGCCAGTAATGCACAAGGCAAAGCGGCTCCGGCTTTTGATATACCAACAGCACCAAAGTATACCGCCAAAACATAAAATGTTGTTTCCGTTGAGCCTTGAATAATAGATGCTGTAAAGCTCGCAAAACTATTTGCTCCATAATTTTGCATTGTTTCTATCATCATGGCCCTTGCACCACTACCGGATAGAGGTTTTAAAAATGCGGTAGGCAAAGCTGGCACAAAATCGGTATTTATTCCACAGAAGGTAAAGAATTTTTCAAATCCTAAAATTAACGCATCCAAAACTCCACTACTTCGAAGCACAGATATGGCCGTTAACATTGCTACCAAATATGGAATAATTTTAATTGCAATATCAAAACCTTCTTTTGCTCCATTTATAAAAGTTTCATAAACATTTATTTTTTTTATGATTCCGCTACAGATAAACAAAATCACTATAAAAAATAAAATAAAGTTACCGATAGTAGAAGCTGTGTTTATGCGTTGTTCCGGAGGTAAATAATTAAAACCGACAGCAATTCCAATAATAAATACAAGAGCTCCCAGTAAGTAAAGCAGTACAGTTTTATTAAATATATTAAGTTTTTGTGCTATGGCAATACTCAAAAAACCAACCAAAGTAGAAACAGATGTTGCTAATAAAATAGGAACAAATACTGCGGCAGGATTACTTGCTCCAAGTTCGGAGCGATACATTAAAATAGTAATAGGAATTAAGGTAACAGCTGAAGCATTTATAACCATAAACATTTGCTGAGCTTTAGAAGCTTTATCTGGATAAGGATTATCTTTTTGCAATTGCTCCATAGCTTTAATTCCCATTGGGGTTGCAGCATTATCAAGTCCCAACATATTGGCCGCAATATTCATAACCATTGATCCGATTGACGGACTGTTAGGAGAAACGTCCGGCATTATTCTTTTAAACAAAGGTCTTAATGCAAAAGCCAAAACATTAGTAAGCCCTGAAACTTCAGCAATTTTTAAAAGCCCCAACCATAAACACAAAATACCGGTTAAATTAAGACAGATACTAAATGCAGCTTTAGCAGATGTAAACAGAGCTAAGGTTAATTCATTCCAAATGCCGATTTGTCCTAAGTATAAGCTTTTTATTAGGGCAAAAATAAAAGAAATTATAAAAAAAGAAACCCAAAGAATATTAAGCATTTAATCTCTCATTGTAGCAGATTGATATTTTGATATTTTAATTTTATGGTATTTAAGATTTAATTAATTGTCGTTTATTTAGAATTTTGCTTGATCCTACACTGAGCCACCCAACAATAATGATTAGTAGATTTAATCCTAATAAGAGATATCTTAATTTATCCGGAGAGATTAAAGTTGCAGTTATAATCACAAGCCCAAAGCCTAAGCACCTTCCTGTATTTAAGAATAATTCTCGCAAAGCAAGGTATTCGGCTCGGTATAATGCGGCAACACTCTTATCTTGAGATACCCTAAATACATTTGTAGCAGTTATTGTTTGTAACAATACAGTAAATGAAGCATAAATTAAATTATAAATAATAAATGATGTTTTGCTGATATCTATTACAAAATAAGACGTTCCTGCAACAGTAAATATACTGGAAATAATCAATATTTTTATAAAATTACGATAACGACAGAATTTACCAAATATAACATTAGCAGCAACAGTACATATTGCAAAAATAGAGGTAAGTATTCCCAAATTAAGGTTAGTTTTAAACATATAAACAACATATAAAACAATTAATAATTCCAATACTTCAAAGGTGAATCCTCTTAAAAAGTCAATAATAAGTGATAATGAGATATGTTTGCGTTTTTGCGCTAAAGCTATAAGATATTTAATTTTAAAAGGCTTACAATATGAGCGTATATTGCTTATCCCTAAAGATATTAACCAGCTGATTATTGATAAAACAAGTACAACAATAGTTGTTTTAAGAAAACTTTCTAGAGAAATCATCCATCCGAATAATAGAGGTACTAAAATTTTGGTTATTCCTGACCAAGCATAATTATAAGCATTAAAACTAGCCATATATTTTTTAGGAACTTCTTGAGATGTCATTAGATTAAGAGGCATATAAAACAGTGCTTTTTCTGCTCCGATAAATAGTCCGATTAGCCATAAATAAGATATAATATTTTCTTGGAGATATAAAATTAGCATTAAAGCCCCAAAATTAACCAAAAAACTGAGTTGAAACAACAAAATTTTGGGTCCGCATTTAACTAAATTACCAATCATAAAAAATCCGACTGTCGATAATGCAAATGAATATATATAAAACACACAAGCCGGAACAACATTATTATTGGTAATATTAAAAAACCACGCAACCATAAAGGTATTAATAAAAATACTAATCGCAGAGTGAATAGTATTTAATATAATAAGTAGTTGCTGGTTGGTTAACTTTTTCAATTTTCATACCTTATTAAATTTTATAACTTAAGCGATAAGGTATTCTTATATACTAAATATTTGATTAATTATTTAGTTTTTTGTTTGCGTTTTTTTAAGCGAGTAAGTTTATCGCTGACCACAGCAGTATCTCTTCCGGTTTTGGCCAAACGGTCATACATCCGCTCAATTTCTTTTTCCAGATAAGCCTGCTCAATTTCATTATTAAGTCCGGCAATTTCTTCTTCGTTACCGTTTTTATAAATCGTTTCCATCCGCTCAATAATATCTTCTATATGCACTTTGCTATCAGTTTTTTGTTTAATAAAATATGGGAGTTCATAAGCTAATTGGCGAGCTTGAGCATAGGCTTCTTTTCCGTCTGCACAATCGCTGTGGCGTAATTTGAGTAAACGGAAAGCTATTTCCAGTTCTTCGCTATTATCAACCACAATAAATGGTACAGGGTTTGCAAATCCTGTGTTAACTAATGATTTTAGAAATTCCAAGATGTGATAAAAAAATCCATCAATATTATAAATAATGAATGGTTTAATTTTCAAAAAGCCGTCTTGCATTGCTACGCAGTCGTAAGCCAGTTCATCAAGTGTACCCACTCCACCGGGAGCAAAAACCACGATATCCGCTTCAAGCAGACGATTTTTTCGATTTTCTAAAGTATCTTCAAGCACCACTTCACTTATTTGTTTAAGAAAATCATCTTTTTCATAGAGTTCATAATATTCTTTGGTGGTAACTCCAACAATAGGAGCTACATCAGAATAATATTTATCTTTGCGCTCCAACCAGTTGTCCATTACGCCTCGAGCTACAGCTCCCATAACTCCGGAGTTTGAAAAACCATAATCCAAGCGAAACCCCATTTTAGCTATTTTAGCTCCAAGTTTATAGCATTCTTCAACATAAGCTTGGTCATTACCTTCACGATGTCCGCCGGACACACAAACCCGTAAGTTTTTTGATTTTTCGACACAATTATCTGAGCTCATCTTAAATCTCCTCAATATCTCCCATTGCTTGGCGAGCATAGAAATCAGTTGCAAATTCTTCCAACTTTCCTTGTTCTATTGCATTGCGCAATCCTTGCATTAGGCGTTGATAATAACGAATATTATGCCAAGTAAGCAACATTACCGCCAAAACTTCATTACACTTTTGTAAATGATGTATATATGCACGAGAATAATTTTACAAAGGGGGCAATCACATTCTGCTTCCAGAGGTCTTGGATCTTCACGATGACGAGCATTACGAATATTAATTGTTCCTCTGGCTGTAAAAGCTTGAGATGTTCTGCCGGAGCGTGTCGGCATTACGCAGTCAAACATATCCACCCCACGCAAAACAGCTCCCACAATATCATCCGGCCGTCCTACCCCCATCAGATAACGAGGTTTGTCTTCCGGCAGTTGCGATGGTGCATAATCCAAAACTTTGAACATTGTTTCTTGTCCTTCGCCGACAGCCAATCCGCCGATAGCATATCCATCAAAACCAATTTCTTTAAGTTTTTCGGCAGAATATGCACGCAAATCTTCATAATCTCCGCCTTGCTGAATCCCAAAAATTCCATATCCGTCTCGCTCAACAAAAGCTTCTTTACTACGTTTTGCCCAACGCATAGACATTTCCATAGATTTTTTAACCACATCATGTGTGGCAGGGAGCTTTACACACTCATCCATACACATTGTAATATTGGAATCAAGTTTATGTTGAATCTTTATTGATTCTTCTGGTGATAGAAAAAACTTTTTACCATCAACGTGTGATGAGAACTTAACTCCATCTTCGCTTAATTTGCGCAGTCCGGATAAGCTCATTACTTGAAATCCGCCGGAATCTGTAAGAATAGGCTTATCCCAATTCATAAATTTATGCAAACCTCCCATTTTTTCAACCAAATCTGCTCCGGGGCGCAACATCAGATGATAGGTATTACCTAGTAATATTTCTGCTCCTGTTGCTGCCACCGATTCAGGCATCATCGCTTTTACGGTAGCACAAGTTCCCACTGGCATAAAAGCAGGAGTATTAATGATTCCGTGCTTAGTATGAAGTCTACCTCGACGAGATTTTCCTTGTTTAGCTATTATTTCAAATTTCAGCGCCATTTGTTATCCTTTCTTAATAAGCAGAGATATTGCCCTAAAATACGAAATAAATCAAGAATTTTAATAGTTGACAAATTTGTCAACTGAATTACACTTACGCTAATTTATTACTTTTATGCAAATTATTAAAATTCAAGTTATATGGAAACAATAACATTATCTAACGGGATTCGCCTAGTGGTTGAAACTCAAGCTACTCAGATGTTTTACATAAATGTGTTGGTAAAATGCGGCTCTGTTTATGAGAAAAAGCATAACAGTGGCATAGCGCATTTTATTGAGCATATGCTGTTTAAGGGCACCAAAAAGCGCACCGGCTCACAATTAATGGCAGAGCTTGATGGTATCGGTACTAGTATCGATGCTGCAACGACTTATGATTATACCTATTATAAGTCGAGTTGCTTAGTTGAAGATGCTGAGATTCTGATAAATATTCTTAGCGATATGATTTCTGATCCTCTTTTTGCATCTTCAGATATTGCAAATGAGAGTAAAGTCATTTTGGAAGAGTATTATATGAGTGATGATAGTTTAGAAGAGTTTATTTCTGATAAAACTTATCGTGCAATTTACAAGAACAGCCCTAAGGAAAACTCGGTTATTGGTCGTCCTAGTGTAATAGCTAAGATGACAACAACAAAACTGCGTAATTTTCATCGTCGTTATTATTGCGGAGAAAATATTAACATATCTGTAGTTTCTTCTTTAGATGTAGCTACTGTATATCAGCTTATCAAAATGGCATTTAGTAATATTTCCAGAGGAAATGCTGCTATCTGTCCAGTGA
>JAZNVJ010000068.1:0-2635 GCA_045592765.1 Alphaproteobacteria bacterium
TATTAGTTTAATACCGTTGTCAGTATAATGGTTGTGTGATGCTGTAATCATTACAGACATATCTACATTTAACTCTTTTGTTAGTGTTGTTAGCGCTGGGGTTGGTAACACACCAAGCTTAATAACGTCTATACCTTGAGATGTAAATCCTGCAATCAATGCTGCTTCTAACATATCTCCTGAGATTCTAGTGTCTTTAGCTATAGCTACTTTTTTTTGTTTTTTGCAAATAATACAAGCTGTTGCTATAGCTAATTTTTGTGCAAAATCTATAGTCATCGGGTGTTCATTTGCTATACCTCTAACCCCATCTGTTCCAAATAATTTTATTTTAGTCATCTCAAGCATCCTTAAAAAATATTTTTCTAAGTTTATGTTAGCTTAAATAAAAAACAAGAACATTTTACAGATATACAAACACAAGATGTTTTCTTTTGTTTCATAATAAAAAACGGGCGAATGCCCGTTTTTTTTCAAAAGATTTTACGCATCAAGAGCCCTTCTTAATGTATCTAGACTTTCTGCCAATGATCCGTCTTCAATTAACAACTCTTCTACTTTTCTAACAGCATGCATAACTGTTGTATGATCTCTATCAAACTTGCGCCCGATTTCCGGCAACGAACGAGACGTTAATTGTTTTGCTAAATACATCGCTATTTGTCGTGGACGTGCAACATTGCGAGCTCTACGAGAAGACTGCATTTCTTTTACAGAGATACTAAAATGTTCTGCAACTTTTTTCTGTATTTCATCAATAGTTGTTCTTTTATCAAATGATCTGAGCATATCTTTCAACACTTCTTGAGTCATATCAAGAGTTATTTCTCTATCCGAAAGCAATTGAGAATGAGCTATAACTCTTCTTAAGGCTCCTTCAAGCTCTCTAATATTTGTGGTTATTTTTTGAGCTAAAAACTCAGCAACTTTTATAGGCAAATTCACTCCAAGCTGGCTTGCTTTATTATTTAGAATGCCAATCCTCAAATCAAAATCTGTTGGGTGAATATCTGCAACCAAACCACAACCGAGTCGAGATTTTAGGCGAGATTCTATACCTTCTAAATCAGCGGGAGATTTGTCTGCAGAAATAATAATTTGTCTTCCCTCTTCTATCAAAGAGTTAAAGGTATAGAAAAATTCTTCTTGTGTAGAGTCTTTGCCTCCCATAAATTGAACATCGTCAACCATTAATACGTCAACAGATCTAAATTGTTCTTTAAATGCTGTTGTATCTTTGTAGCGTAATGCTCTAACAAATTTATACATAAATTTTTCAGCAGACAGATAGACAATATTTCTACTAGGATCTTGTTGTTTTATGTGCCACGCAATAGCGTGCATGAGGTGGGTTTTTCCTAATCCTACGCCAGAATATAAAAACAACGGATTAAAAGAAATATTTCTGGATTCGGCAACTTTTCTTGCCGCAGCATATGCAAACTCATTTGTTTTTCCGACAACAAAGTTATCAAATGTATATTGTGGATTCAACGGTACAGAAAGAGAATCGTTCATAATTCCATCATTTGTATTTGCAGAAATTGCAACGCTTCCAGATTGATAAAAACTTTGAGGAGAGGGTGTGTTTTTTATTTGTCTCATCAAAGAACGATAAGTTGGGCTATAAATGCTTTTAGGCTCTTCTTGAACTGTTTGGACAACAAAATTAATGTTTTTGATAGCAGGATTTTTCTTTTCCCATATTTTGTGGATTCTATCACTATAATGTGTGATAACCCAGTTTCTCATAAAGCGTGTTGGAACACAAATATTCATAGAACCATCAGAAAAAGATCCAACACTCAAAGGTTTTAACCAGCTCTCAAAAGCGGTATCACCTACTTCACTTTTTAGTTGAGCACAAATTTGTAACCATTGATCTTGAACAGAAGAATCTGTATTTAATGCTTCTTCAGCCATCATAACTCCCCAATTAAATCAAAAATTAAATTCCCAATCGATTCTTTATGTAATACAAAACTTTTTAGTCCTGTTCTAAATTCGCTCCGTTTTTTTGTTATATACAATCCCCATTATATATAACCGGAGCGAATTTTCTTTGCACACCAGAATCAACAGATTCTTTTTTATTTATTTGGTAAGAGATATTTTTGAACTTTAACTCAAAATTATTCTTAACAAACTCTTAAAAAGTGATTCGGATGTTATATACTTTTTTTTTGAAATACAACAGAAAAACAACAGAACATTTGTCGAACATTATAATTAAATTCCTTGACATAGATTCTTTGCAGAGTCGCCAAGATTCGCTGATTTTTCCCAAAAAACACACAAACCTTAAAACCCGTTAAAACAGGTTTTAAGGTTTGCAAAAAAATGTATAAAAAAACTAAAACTTATAAAGCTTTAACTTTTTTAGATAAACGAGACGTTGTACGTGCTGCGGTATTCATTTTGAATACACCCTTGCGCACAGCCTTCATTAATTCAGATTCCGCAATTTTGAAAGCAACAATAGCTTGTTCTTTATCTCCACTTAAAACAGCGGCTTCCACTTTTTTTATAAAAGTACGAACACGACTTCTACGAGCTCCATTAATGATGCTTCTTTTATTATTGCGAACGATTCTATTTTTTGCCGATTTATGATTGGCCATATTTTTAATCCTGT
>JAZNVJ010000069.1:0-2311 GCA_045592765.1 Alphaproteobacteria bacterium
CATCAGGCGAATACATTATACCTGCGCCTAAAACAATAAAGCTGATAAGAGCAACGCCGGTAACGCCATAAGTTTCAAATCCATCGGCAGTAGGGCCAACAGAATCGCCGGCATTGTCACCGGTACAATCGGCTATAACACCAGGGTTGCGAGCATCATCTTCATCAATTTTGAAAATAATCTTCATTAAATCTGCACCGATATCTGCAATTTTGGTAAAAATACCGCCACAAATACGTAACGCAGCAGCTCCCAATGATTCGCCAATAGCAAAACCAACAAAACAAGCTCCTGCACTATCTTTGGGAACAAACAACAAAATTGCTATCATCATTATTAACTCAACACAAATGAGTAATACCCCAATAGACATACCTGATTTAAGCGGTAAATTCATTACCGGATATGGCTTACCTTTAAGCGACAAAAAAGCTGTACGAGAGTTAGCATAGGTATTAATACGCATACCGAACCAAGCAACGCAAAATGAACCCAAAATACCTAGAATTGACCACATTAATACAGTCATAACTTTGGGTAATGGTGTTGCATTGAGGTAATAAAAATAATAAAAAATACACACAGCAATAAACAACTCTAACAAAACCAATAATTTTGCCTGTTGTTTCATATAGGTTTTGCATGTTTCGTAAATAGTATTGGAAACATTTAACATTAGTTTATGGGCCGGCATTTTTTTTATTCTTAAAAATTCTACCAAGCCGAAAATCATACCCAAAAGGCATATTCCCATACCATAAAATAAAAGTTCTGATCCGGTAACATTCCAACCATAGATATTGTAAGCAACATCTAGTGATGGAACTTTAAGATCTATTTCTGAAGCCATAGCATTAGCAGAAAGCAACAAGGCACTTAGAGCTGCCAAACTAAAACTTGCAAGTTTTTTAAAGCTTATCATTATCTGATCCCTTTAAAGATTAATCCAAATTTAGCTAAAATTATAACATTATTATCCGCAAAAAGCGGATAACAATTTTTTTGTTATGACTAGAGCTTATACACGAGAATCTAAATATTCAATTAAATTCATCTAATTCTACCACATATAAAAAATTTATTTGTAGACTTATTGAATAAAATAAAATATTGTTTATCCTAGATGAGAAGTTGTTCGTTTTGTTAAGTTTCAATCCAGAATCGATTACAACCATTGCACTGCTTAGAAAGCGGTGTTTTTTTATAAACATAAAAATTAAAACATTAAAAACAAGCTTAATAACACGAATCCGTAAAGAAGAACTCCGCTAATATACATTCCGGCAACTTTAAAGTCAGCTTTTGATGGCATAGCATTTTCAATAATTATAGTTTGAAGCAAAACATAAAGAATATAATTAACAAATGTCGCCTGCATATAAGGTAAAAAATAACGATTAAGATAAAAGCCTATCGGCAATAATAGCAAAGGAGCCATAGATGCAGGAATCGCATTATAAAAAGTCACATTTCGAAAACCGACACTACCCATAACATAATTTCCATCATCTCCTCGCCTTGGAAAAATTGTAAAATTACAAGGATGTGCGTTTAATAACATTCCTATAAAATAATGCATAAACTCATGTAATAATGTTCCGGGAATATTTACTAAAGCACTCAGCCACATAGAACGATAAGTGCTATATTTAAAACGCATAAGAACAATCACTAAAAGAATCAAATAGAATCGATTATCAAAAAAACTACGTAAAAATTCCTGAGAGTTTACAATCATAACAAATTTATAATATGCTTCATATAGCATCAAGCGACCTTTTTGAGTGATTGCAAACCAGCAAGATAGGTATTTAGCAACAATAAACAAAGATTGTTTTTATTAACCTTACGAAGTTTTTTACCTTCAGCTGCCATAAATCCACTAACAGCAAAAAGTGATAGGCCTAAGACCTGAATTGATATTTTGCGTTCTGCCTTACTTAAGCTACCAAATATTTGTGATAATTGCTCTGATAACAACTTTTCAAAACAATAAATTATACGACGATATTGATGCGAAAGACTACCTGTTTTTATAAATAATTGTTCTTTATACAAAAGCATCCATAAATTACGGTTATTCAATACAAAGTTAGCAAATACATCAGCATAACGATTTACATTAATATATGGATTTTTTTCGGGAATTATAGATGTTAGATGTAAATATAGCTCATCTAAGGTTTGCAAATTTTGTGCAGTGATGAAATTTTCCATATTTGAAAAAGTATTATAAATAATACCTATAGAAGCATTTGCTGCCTCAGATAATTTACGTGCAGTTAAAAAGTCAGCGCCTTTTTCAACAACC
>JAZNVJ010000070.1:0-12384 GCA_045592765.1 Alphaproteobacteria bacterium
TTATCATTATAAAAATCTATACGTCCATAAACATCTGTAACCTTGGGCATACCATGAAGATAATCCAATGAAACACCTTCTGCATTAGCAGTTCCGCTTAAATTTTTAAAAGTTACTTTTTTTTGTTTATCATCATAGGCAAAATCAAATTTAAATGATGCATCTTTTATACTACCATTTGATAAACTATCCGCACACCATCGCCAAGCATCAGGAGCAATGCTACGAGGCCAATATTTAAACAAATCATCTGTAGCCAATTTTTGTATTTTTGCTCCAAGAATTATAGATAACTTATCAGGTGATGATTTTAACAAATACTCTTTTATACCTTCAATTTGTAGGCTAAGTTCTGCATCTTGCCCATCAATTTGTAATTTTGCTTTTTTTATATTCAAATCTTCTAGACCACCTCTAACATCACCACTAATCATAAGGTTACTGATATTAAAGTTTTCTCCTTTATTGGCTGAAAATGCGACATACCCTTGCCCACCCTCAATAGAAAATTGTAGCTTTTTAACTATATCAGATAATGAATCTTCGAGATTATGCTTGTTTTTTACTATTTCATCCAAACCAATCAAAGTTTCTATCTTACCGCTTAAAGGTATTGATACTTTGTAATTATCTTTCCATTCTCCTGAAGTTAGCAATGCCAACAAATGAGCTGGAACTAAATCTGAAAAATAAAATTGCATTCCGATATTATTTCCTAATGGATGATACGAAACTTCAAGACCTAGGGTAGATGTTACATTATTTAGTTTTAACAGGGCGTTTATTTCAGTTTCAAGTTTAGAAAAACCTCTATCAAAACGATAATTAACATCTGAAAAAGACCATTTTTTACCAATATCAACTTCATGAAATTCAAGTTCAGCACTTATAATATTAATATTATTAATAAAACTTTCAGGATAAGTATTATCTTCTGAATTAAATCTTTCTAAAAATTCTTCAATACTTGCAAAATAATATTCCATTTTTTTACGATTAACTTCTGTAGATGATTCTTTTTTTAATCCATAAGTGGTAAAAATATGCACTTTAGGATTATATACATCTATAGAGCTGGGTGCAATAATCCCATGTAATAAAGCCTTGATGCTAAATGAAACAGATGTTTTTGGGGCAGAAATACTAAGTGTACCATCTGCTTTACGATATGAAACATTGTTGGCGATAATTCGTATGGGTCTTAATGAACGAACCAACTCTAAATTAACAGAATCAAGACTAACCTGATAATCACTATCGTCGTGATTGAGAGCTTTTATAATGTAAGGCTTTAAAAACGGAACATTTACTTCTCCTCGATATAGTTGCCAAATGAACATTAACAACATTATCAGAAAAATAACGCCGATGTAATCAAAAATGCGACGAAGCATATATGTCTTATGGTCTAATTTTTTCATTATTTTCTAACCACTTGATGATATCCTTGTAATTATGATATTTATATAAATCAGAATGTTCCGCTCCTTGGTATATCTTTATAGATTTAGGAGAATTTGCTACTAAATAAAGTTGCTTGGCTCTATTAACGGGAACAACTTTGTCATCTGATGCTCCCATTATTAATAGTGGAATTCTTAATTGCGATATCTTTTCTATATTATCATATTTATCTTTAATTATTAAATCTAAAGGTAGCGGAAACCATATTCGTTCTTTTACAACTTCTAGTAAACTATCAAATGGAACTTCTAAAACAAGTCCTGCAAAATTACTTTCTTGCCCCAAATCGTAGGCTGTACTTACTGCCATATGCGCACCTAAAGACATACCATACAAAACCATCTGTGAATTAGATAATCCCTGATTATTTAACCAGTTTATTGCAGCTTTAGCATCTTTTTCCAGATTTGACTGCGTTATTGTTCCATTGATTCCTCCAAATCCTCTATATTCTGGTAACATAACGCCATATCCTGCATCTACAAAAGGAGCTAATTTATGATAAAACTTTTCTATATTGTATGAATTGCCATGCATAAATATTATAGTTTTTTTATTAGCTTTTGCTGGAATATACCAAGCATATAATCTAATTGCATCATCAGATAAATATTCTACTCTTTGAGCTGGAAAGTTATTTCTTATAGCGATATCCAATCTTGAAGAACTGAAACTCGGATTATAAAAAAATATTTGAGGAACAAAGTACACTAAACTACAAAAAATTAAATAACTTAGTATAACTAATAAAACTGATATTTTTATAATTTTTTTAAACATGGGATATTACTCCCACTTTATCTGCTAATGAAGCCGACAAAAATAAATCTATATCTCCGTCTAAAACAGCCTTACAATCTGAAGTCTCAACATTAGTACGCAAGTCTTTTACCATCTTATATGGTTGTAAAACATAAGAACGTATTTGGTGTCCCCAACCAATATCACTTAAAGAATCTCGTTGTTCTTCGGCTGCGACTTCTCTTTTTTGCATTTCTTGTTCATATAATCTTGCTTTAAGCATTTTCCATGCAGCTTCTCTATTTTGAAATTGGGATCGTTGGTTTTGACACTGAACAACAATACCGGTTGGAATATGGGTAATTCTAACAGCAGAATCTGTTTTATTAATATGTTGTCCACCAGCTCCAGATGCACGATAAGTATCAACCCGACAGTCAGATTCATTAATTGTTATTTCTATTTCATCATCAATTACAGGATATACTCCTACTGAAGCAAAACTAGTATGACGACGAGCGTTACTATCAAACGGAGATATACGAACCAGTCGATGCACACCGCTTTCGGACTTGAGCCAGCCGTAAGCATTATGCCCACTTATTTTTATGGTAACAGATTTTATTCCTGCGACATCACCTTCGGTTTCTTCCAGATATTCAACCTTATATTTATGCGCTTCTGACCAACGAGAATACATTCTAAGCAACATCTCTGCCCAATCTTGCGCCTCTGTACCGCCACTACCTGCGTGTACTTCTAAATAAGCATCATTAGCATCAACTTCACCGGATAATAAAGCTTCTAGCTCTCCATGTTTCACTTCTTGTTGCAGTGCTGAAAGTTGATTAATTACTTCGGCTATTACTCCTTCATCTTCTTCTTGCTCTGCAATTTCGGCCAATTCAATTAAATCATTCAGAGAATTATTCATTTGCGTAAAATTATGCAAATTAAATTCCAAATTATTTTTCTCTGACATCAATTTACGTGCTTGTTGCGGATTTGACCACAAATTAGCATCTAAAGTAAGAGTTTCTAGCTCTTCTAAACGCAACACCGCATTGTCATAGTCAAAGCGACCTCCTTAGCAATTCTAAAGATTGCTTAATACTTTGAGTTAATTCATAAATTTCCGATCTCATCAACAATCCTCCTTAATATTCAGACCCAAGCTGCACACTATCTTCACTATTAGTAACATATTCTGAAGATGTTTGATTATCATTATTCTCAGTCGTAGCTCCTATAACCCTTTGATTGCTTTCATCAAACTTAAACTCAGGTTTAAGGGCTTCTAGGATAACGCTTTCATCTTGAGGACGAGCAGGTTTACCTGTTTTGTGATTTACTCGAACTAATTTTATGCCAGTTGGAATACGAAAAGGAATATCTGGCTCATCCGCAAGTGCTCGCTGCATAAAATTATAAAAAATAGGTAAAGCACTTGATGCTCCTGTTTCATAACGCCCCAAACTTTTAGGCTCATCAAAACCAACATAAGTAGCAACCACTAAATCTGGCGAAAAACCAACAAACCAAGAATCTTGATTATTATTTGTTGTTCCGGTTTTGCCCGCTAAATGTTTACCTAGATTACGTAAACGAGCCCCAGTTCCGTAACGAGCAACACCTTCTAAAATACTAACCATTTGATATGCACTTAAAGGATCCACAATCTGCTCTCTACTATCATTAAGTTGAGGAACTTTTTGATTCTTCCATCTACTAACATTGCAACCAAGACACTGACGAGTATCATATTTATATATGGTCTTGCCTTTGCGATCTTGAATACGTTCTACTAAATATGGAGATACTTTTTTTCCTCCATTAACAATTATACCATATGCTGCAGCCATATTAATTAGTTTTGTTTCACCTGCACCTAATGACATTGAAAGTAAATGCGGAAGATTAGAAACAACCCCCATTTTTTTGGCATATGCAGAAACCTTATCCATACCAACATCTTGAGCTAAACGAACTGTCATAAGATTTCGAGATTTTTCTATTCCCTGACGTAAAGTCATTAACCCATAAAACTTTTTGGAATAGTTAGCAGGTTTCCACTTAGGTAGACCCGGACCTTGATCCAAAACAAATGGCGCATCTAAAATTAAATCGGTAGGAGAATATCCGTTATCTAATGCTGCCAAGTATACAATGGGTTTAAACGCTGAACCAGTTTGACGATTTGCTTGGGTTGAGCGATTGAATTGCGATTTTTTAAATGAATAGCCGCCAACCATAGCAAGTATTTTTCCGGTGTGCGGGTCTAATGCTATCAATCCGCCCTCAACATCTGGAACTTGGCGAAGATCATAACTGTTTGCAGGAAAACCTTTGCTGGTAATTTCACTTTCTGAAATTGCTTCAACGAAAATAACATCACCAACACTTAAAACTTCAGAAACACTTTTAGGTTCTCCTCCAACACTTTGATTTTTTAAATTCTTACGAGCCCAAGATAAGCGAGCAAGCGGAATTATGCCTTTATGTCCGTCAATAGTTTCGATATCTGCTTTGACTGTTGAAACATCCTTTACTACAGCTTTAATCCAATTTGTTTCTGCTCCGGTCGGCATTTCCACTTTCTCAAAAACACTTTGATAGCCATCATCTAAAGAAATGTTAGTAATCGCGCCTCGCCATCCATGACGCAAATCATAATTTTTTAATTCTTGCTGAAAAACATCAGTTGCAATTTTTTGCAAACGAGGATCTAGTGTTGTTCTTATTAATAGCCCTCCTTCATAAAGAGCATCTTCACCAAAATTATTGTTTACATATCTTCTGACTTCTTCACTAAAATATTCGCTATCATCAACCATCTTTCTGGCTTGCTCAACAACTTTAAGAGGAGCATTTTTAGCTGTGTCGGCTGCGACCGCATCAATATAACCATCTTCGTGCATTCTATCTATAACCCAATTACGACGAGCAACTGCAGCCTCATATTTGGTTTGAGGATGATAATTATTGGGTCCCTTGGGTAATGCCGCTAAGTAGGCCACCTCCTCTATACTCAACTCATCTAAAGATTTTCCAAAATAATTAAGAGCAGCCGCAGCAACACCATATGAACGATTTCCTAAATATATTTCATTTAAATATAATTCTAAAATATGCTGTTTGGTATAAGCTTGTTCTATTCGCAAAGCTAATAAAGCTTCTTTTATTTTGCGAATATATGAAACCTCTGATGATAACAAAAAGTTTTTTGCTACTTGTTGCGTAATGGTCGAAGCGCCAACAGGACGTCTTCCTCTACCAATATTTTTGATATTAGCTATAATTGCCCTTACGATTCCCAATAAATCTATCCCGAAGTGATTATAAAAACTCTTATCCTCTGCTGATAAAAATGCATTTTTTACTAAATCGGGAATTTTGTCTTCTGGCACAAAAAATCTTTTTTCGGCGGCATATTCCATCATAACCTGACCATCTCTAGCATATAATCTGGTAGTAACCGCAGGCTCATACTTAGCTAAATGATTATAATCAGGTAAGGTTTGAGAGATTTGCCAAACTGATGTTATAACCAAAACTAAAGCTATAACAGCAAAAAAGAAAAAAGCACTTAAAAGTGATGATAAAGTCTTAAACATTCTCAAACCAATAAAATAAACTGTTACAAACGATTATTTAATATATAAAAAAACCTTTAGAGTCAAACATTAAAACACCGAAGCGTGTTCCATGTTATCAAAATATTCGGCTATTGCCTTAACAGCAGAAACAGCTAATTTTTTACGATAAGATTTTTGTTGCAATTGCTTTTCTTCTTTGCGATTAGATAAATAACCAAGTTCTAACAAAACTGCAGGAACATCTGGGGCTTTTAAAACTGCAAACCCCGCAAAACGATGAGTGTTTTGCAAAGTATGAGTTGATTTACGCATCTCTTGCACCATGAATGTTGCAAACTCCGCTGACCGATTTAAAGTTTCTCTTTGTACCAAATTAAGTAACACATCTGAAACCTCTTTAGAATGCTCTGCAAAATCAAGACCTGCGACAATATCTGCTTTGTTTTCTTTTTCTGCTAAAGCAGCAGCTTCTTTATCTGATGCTGTTTCAGATAAAGTATATACCGATAAGCCTGTTGCACGATTATTTTTTGCACTATCGGCATGTATTGATAAAAATAAATCAGCATCATATTTACGGGCAATTTTAACCCTGTCTCGCAAAGGAATAAAAACATCTCGATTACGAGTTAAATAAACTTTATATTTGCCAGTTTTATCCAGTTCATCTTTTAACTCTCTAGCCATCGCAAGAGTAATATTTTTTTCATAAACTCCGGAATAACCAATTGCTCCAGGATCAACTCCACCATGCCCAGCATCAAGAACTATAACCTTTTTTTCTCGGGACTTAGTTGAGGCACTTGCAGACAATGATTTTGATGCTTTTTGCTTAACAGAATGATCACTACTAAATGCTGAAGAATTACCCACTTTATCTTCAAACTCCCCTGCTGTGGCAACTTCTAAATCAACTACAAAACGCCAACTAAAACCACTCTGCGGAGGAAGCATAAAAACTTTTTTTACAATGACAGGCTTTAATAAATCAAAAACTATTCTAACCCCTCCTACTCCAGAGTTTCCTATTCGGACATTGGTAACCAACTCATTGACATCGTTAACTTTTTCAATTTCAGGACTAACATTAGCTTTTGGCGTATCAACAACTAGGCGACGAGGATTATTAAGCAAAAAAACCTTATAATCAAATTCCGAATCCGCATCAAAAACTACACGCACATTACCAACACCTTGACCTATACGCAAACCGGAAATTTGAGAAGCAAACACAGAATCTGCAAAAATCAGCATTTGCATTAAACAAAACGCCAAAATACTACAAAGCTGAAAATGCACTTGCCTTAACATTACTATTTACACCTTCTTATCGCAAATTATTTTTTATAATAACAGACACTTCTTACCAATATCTTAAAATAAATATTCTTTATTAAATTTTGTTGTTGTGTTTTTTATCAAAATGTATATGCTAATGGTAATTTGTTTGGAATATTGTATCGGAATCGTTTCTTCACTATACAATGTCAGACAACTTTACAAGAAACGTTTCGGATACCGCAAGCTCATCATTAGGATAGGTTGCCACCAAGCAAATATATGCAAGCAAATTTTGCTGGACGGATTTTTGTACATGGCTAGACAATAAATAAGAACAAAAAAATAAGCCTTGTACACATTGAAAGATTATAAAAGTTGAAGTTATTTTTTTATATAGAACATAAGTTAAAGCCTAGTTATTGGCTATTTTACTGATTCTTATAAAGTTCATTTTAAATCTTTTAAATTCTCCAGCCAGGTAAAAGTTTTTTGTTTTGCTTTTATGCAGAACACATTTGGAGATTTTTGATGACTAAAAGAATGTTGATTGATGCTACTCAACCGGAAGAAACAAGAGTAGTGGTCTTGGATGGCAATCGCCTAGAAGATGTTGAATTTGAAACAACTCATCGCAGACAAATAAAAGCAAATATATATTTGGGAAAAGTTATGCGAGTAGAACCTTCTTTGCAGGCTTGTTTTGTGGATTATGGCGGTAACAAACATGGATTTATGGCTTTTGGAGAAATTCATCCGGATTATTACAATGTTTCAGATGAAGAAATTGCAGAAGTCGAACAAGAAGTTAATGAAATTATTGAAAATAGAAAACAAGCAATAAAAGAACGTGAAGCCGAACGGGAGAGAGTTCGTCAAGAAAAAGCGGCTGCACGAGCTGCCAGAGAAGCAGAAAAAGAACGATTAGCTGCTGAAATTGAATTAGCTAAAGCAAATGAAGTTGTCACCGAAAACAATAATGTCGAAGAAAATAGATCTAAAGAATCATCTGACAATAATGAAGAAAACTTATCAATTGCATCTACAGATGATACAGAAAATTCTTCGGCTAAAGAAAATGCAGAGATTGCAGAAGATGAAAATGGCGATAAAAAACGCCCTCAGAAAAAAAGATTAATAAAAAAACGCATTCGCAAACAAGAAGAAACTCGTAAAGAAGCTACCCCTGAAAAAAACGAAGATAATGACGAACAATTAAAAATATTGACCGAAGATTGCGGATGTAATGAGGAAGTAATCTCACAAGTTGTGGAAGATGAAGAAAAAGAAAACCACGAAGATCAAAATTTGATGGATGAAGATTTTGATGTTGACTATGACGATGATGATATGAATTTTGAATTACAACGCAAACTAATGCGTGCTCGCAAATTATTTCATCGCCATAAAATTCAAGATGTAATTAAAGAGGGACAGACAGTTCTGGTACAAGTAGTAAAAGAAGAGCGTGGCAACAAAGGGGCTGCACTTACAACTTATTTGTCTTTAGCCGGAAGATATTGTGTATTGATGCCTAACCGCATTAAGAGCGGTGGCGTATCTCGCAAAATAACTAATGCTGCAGATAGAACAAGATTAAAAGGCATTGTAAAAGAATTGCCACTAACATCGGATATGTCAATTATTGTTCGTACTGCCGGTGAAGAAAAAACTAAAACCGATATTGTACGTGACTATAATTATTTGATTAGAACTTGGAATAAAATACGTTTAGATTCACTTACAGCTAAAGCTCCTTGCTTGGTATATGAAGAAGGAAATCTGATTAAACGTGCATTACGAGATATTTATACTAAAGATACTTCTGAAATATTGGTTGCAGGAGAAGAAGCATATAAGCTCGCTAAGGACTTTTTCCGTATTTTATCTCCTCACAATCTGAAGAAAATTAAAAATTATCGCCATACTGATATGCCATTATTCCAACGTTTTCAAGTTGAAGGGCAGCTAGATAAATTACATGATACAAATGCTCAATTAGAATCGGGCGGCTATTTAGTGATTAATCCTACTGAAGCTTTGGTTTCTATTGATGTTAACTCTGGTAGAGCAACTAAAGAAAAGGATCTAGAAGAGACAGCTCTAAAAACTAACTTGGAAGCCTGTGATGAAATTGCTCGTCAGCTAAGATTACGTAACTTAGCCGGACTGGTGGTTATTGACTTTATTGACATGGAAGAACCAGCTAATAACCATGCGATTGAAAAAAGGATGAAAGAAGCTCTAAAGAAAGATCGTTCCAGAATTCAGGTCGGTAAGATGAGCATGTTTGGATTGTTGGAATTATCTCGTCAACGTATTCATTCTGCTTTTTGGGAGAGTAATTATCAAACTTGCCCTCACTGCCAAGGAAAAGGAATTGTTCGCACTACAGAATCAAGTGCGGTTTATATCTTAAGAGCAATTGAAGAAGAAGGTATTAAGAATCGTTCTTCTAAAATAAATATCAGTGTTCCGACGGATATTGCTATTTATATTCTTAATCAAAAACGACTAATGGTTGCAGAACTCGAACAAAAATATAAAATGAATGTAGTGATTAGTGCTGATGATGAAATTAAATGCGTATCAGATTATCGTATTGAGCGTACTAAACTTTCTAAAGAAGAAAAAAATGTCCCGACAATAACTGAAGAAATTGTTCAGGATGAAGATATTGAAGAAGTTTCTGCAACACAAAATACACAAGATAAAGATGTTGAAGAATATCGCAAACCATATAGGGACAGACGTTTTGGAAGAGGACGTTTTGATAGAAAGCGCAATCGTAATGAACATAAAATTGAAGATTCATTAGCTCCTAATGTTAAAGAACATCAAGATGCTATTATATTATATGACAGCCATGAAACAAATACGGTTGATGAAAAAAACAAATCGGCAAAGGAGAAATCGAATTGGTGGAAAAAGCTCATCAAAGGCTAAAACACTATATTCTTAACATAATTGGCAGTATAATACTGCCAATTATGTTATTAGAAACAAACAATCTTTTTGCTCAAGAAATAAAAATAATCAGTGATGAAGAAACTGAAAACTTGCTTGAAGAAATCACTCGCCCTCTATTTCAATCTGCCGGAATTCCATTTAATCGCAATGAAGTGTACATTGTTGAAGATAATAGCTTAAATGCATTTGTGGCAGATGGAAATAACTTGTTTATGCATACCGGAACAATTATTGCCGCTCAAAGCCCTAATGAAATAGCAGGAGTAATAGCTCATGAAACTGGACACATTGCTGGCGGACATATATTACGCCAAAAACTAAAAAATAAAGCACTAAATGAAGTTTCTTTAGTTTCAGCAATTGCTGCCGGAGCAGCGGCAGCCATCAGCGGACGAGCAGACATTGCTATGGCAGCAATGCTTGGCTCACAAAGCTCAATATTAACACATTATACTCGTTATAAAACAGAAGAAGAAAGAGCAGCGGATGAAACTGCAATAAAATTATTAAACAAAACTAAGCAAAGTCCTAGAGGAATGCTTAATTTCATGAAAAAAATACTTTCTCAAAACAACTTACAGGGTATCGAAGAAAGTCCATATTTTAGAACTCACCCTATAACCAGAGAACGAATCAGTTTTTTTGAAAAAGCAGTAGATGAAACTAAAAATCATTCACCTTCAAAATTACAAAATAAGTTTGATAAAGTAAAAGCCAAACTAACCGCATACTTGTTGCCTCCGGAGCAAACTTTTAGAATTTATGGAACTAAAAACAGTACTGATGCCAGATATGCTAAGGCAATCGCCCATTTCAGATTGCTGAAAATTAAAGAAGCTTTGAGTGAGATTGATTTGTTACTAAAAGAAGAACCTCAAAATCCTTATTTTCATGAACTAAAAGGGCAAATATTCTTAGAAACAGGCAAAATAAAACAAGCTAAAACAGAATATCAAAAAGCTTTAGAGTTGATGCCGGAATCATCATTGTTACAAATTAATTTTGCGCAAACGCTTTTGGAAGAAACACCCAACTCAAGCGAAGTGCAAGAAGCTATAAATCTATTAAATCAAGCCATTATTAAACGTCCTAGTAGTTTTGCATGGTTATTATTGGCTAGAGCTTATGGATTACAAGAAAAAACAGCCTATGCAAATTATGCCGCGGCAGAATATTCTTTAAGAATTGGAGCGGCAGAAACAGCTAAAGAACAATTAAAACAAGCCTTAAATCAAAATCCTGATAAAAAATTAAAACTTAAAATTGCTGATCTACAAAACAAAATAGACGATTTATTAAAAAAATAGAAAAAATCGCCAAAAAAAGCATTGCAAAGATGTTAATTTTATGATATAGTACTGCCAATATTTAACTTTGCAGGATATAAAACATGACCACCACTCCAGATTTGCCTAAACTTAATATCGCTAAAATATCAGATAAAGCCAGAAAATTCTTTGAACAAGCAAACGCTTATACTATCGGATCTGAAGAATATAAATCTGCCCGTAAAAAAGCAAATCAAGTGTTGGCTCAAGAATGTGCTCAATATGTAACAAAAAATAATTTTTCTGCAGAAAATATCGGAAATCTTTCTTCTCAAGAAGTGGTGTTTTTATATCAACATCTTCAATATTCCGATGTTCAAAATAAAAATGAATTAAATACGATAATTCATGATGAAATGTTTGACCGTTTACTTGATACACAAGACAGAATGGATGAAAAAAAAGTTATTACAATGAAAAACAGAAAAGCTTTAATGGTATATTTTAAAACATATTTAATACATCTGAAAAAAGTACCTGAGGATCAACTAACAGAAATTGAGATTGATAATTTAAAATACTATCCAAGCTATATTGCACAATTAAAAAAATATCAAAACGTTGACCGCGAGGCTCAAACAGAAACAAAAGCGAGAAAAATTACACATCCGAATATTGAAGCAATGCGTAAACTTGGTGATATATTGTTTGAAGAAGCTGAGCAATACGATGAAAACTCTGACAAATACCGCAAACTTCGTAAAGCAGGAAATCTAAAAGTAAGAGCTGCCACCAAACAGTATATAGAAGATAACATTAATTCTGATGCAGACTTTGAATTACTAACCACTAAAGAACTGGTATTTTTACATAAAAATTTACGCCTTGGAAAAGATGATGTTATCACAGCTGATAAGATTGAAGCTGTTTGTCAAAACAGATTAAAAACTGCTGAAAACAAAATTGATAATCATACTAATTTGCAAGCTGATGAGTTGATGGCTCTTTCCGAGTATTGCAGTTATCGCCAAAAAGACTGGAAAAACAGCAAAAATAAAAATGTTTTA
>JAZNVJ010000071.1:0-5277 GCA_045592765.1 Alphaproteobacteria bacterium
TGACAACACTAAAAAAACATTTTTTGGAAAAATAAAAGATAAAATTAAAAATTTTCGGCAGCATAAAACCTCTAAAAAAACGCCAGTCGAGCAAGACGATAAATTTACGATAAAGGATGGCATCATTAAAGAGATGCTTGATAAAACTGTAGAAGAATCAAAAGAATTTATAAAAAGAATATCACCTGAAACACGGGATGCATTAAGAGGAGCGGCAAAACAAGCTACTGAAGAAACACTAGTCGAGCAAGGTGATAATTTTACTATAGAGGAAGGTAGCATCGTTGAAAAGATGCTTAATGAGATTAAAGAAAACCCAATAAAAATGTCACCTGAAACACTGGAAGCATTAAGAGGAACAGGAAAACTACCTCCTAAAAAAGTTAACAAAACTGAATTTTCAGCATCGAAACTGGTTGAGCAAACTAAAGAAATATGTTAAACAATATCTTCTAAAAAAAAAGCTGTGCTAATTGCACAGCTTTTTTAATTCATATAGTTTTTCTAAGGCTTCTCGAGGAGTTAACTCATCCGGATTTATGAGTTTTAACAAATCAATTGCCGGATTTGCCACTTCTTTAGGCTCTTCTTTTTCTCGCAATAGCGCAAACAAAGGTAAGTCATCTGCCAATTTACTCATTGAGTTACCTTTACCGCTTTTTTCCAAATGCTCTAAAACCTGCTCTGAACGTTTAATCACGGTTTTAGGCAAACCGGCTAATTTAGCAACGTGGATACCATAACTTCTATCGGCAGCGCCATCAATAACTTCATGCAAAAAGATAACTTCATCTTTGAACTCTTTAATTTTCATACAGTGCAAACTCATGCGCATCAGCTTAGTTACTAATGATGTAAGCTCATGATAGTGAGTAGCGAACAGCGTACGACATTTATTAACTTCGTGCAAATGTTCCACCACCGCCCAAGCAATGGATAAACCATCATAGGTTGCCGTACCTCGTCCGATTTCATCCAAAATCACAAACGAACGTTCATCAGCCTGATTCAAAATAGAAGCAGTTTCTACCATCTCAACCATAAAAGTTGAGCGCCCTTTGGATAAGTCATCGCTAGCCCCTACCCTTGAAAATATTTTATTAATAACGCCGATATGAGCTTTGGCACAAGGAACAAAGCTCCCCATTTGAGCCATAATCGCAATGATTGCATTTTGACGCAAAAAGGTTGATTTACCTGCCATATTCGGACCGGTAATGAGCCATAAATTACCTTTTTGTTCGTCAAGATTACAATCATTACCGACAAAAGTTCCGCCGGTTTTGTTAATTGCCGCTTCCACCACCGGATGACGACCTTCTTTTATCTCAAAAATCAAACTATCATCAACTTCCGGACGACAATAATTATGCTCAACCGCCAAATCGGCCAAGCTTGAAGCAACATCCAGTTCGGCATAAGCCTTGGCGGTTTTGAGAATATCTTCAGCATAAACTTTAATGTCTTTAACTAAACGTTCAAAAATCTCAAGTTCTAAGGCCAAAGCCTTGTCTGAAGCTCCGCTGATTTTATTTTCCAACTCGGTTAATTCAACTGTAGTAAAACGAGAAGCGTTTAGCACCGATTGACGATGAATATAGGTTTTATCTTCTAACAACTGAGCGGCAAATTTGCTTTGCACCTCAATAAAATACCCGATTACATTGTTGAATTTAATCTTAAGATTAGGAATGCCACTCTCTTGCGCATAACGTGCCTGCAACTCAACAATATGCTTATGACTGTCATTTTTAATACTTTTTATTTCATCTAATGCAGCAGAATATCCTTCTCGAATAAAACCTCCGTCACGAGCCAAAAGAGGCAGTTCATCAGCTAAAGCAGAGTTCAAATCTGCCACCAAATTGGAGTGCTCACCTAAATTAGCTATCACCTTATTTAAAGCCTCAGGCAGACCAAAATCAGAGCCATAAAATAAATTACGCAAAGCCGGAACAACCGCCAAAGAGGTGCGAATATTTGCCAAATCTCTAGGTCCGCCTCGTCCGATACTAAGGCGAGAAACCGCACGTTCAATATCCGGACAAGACTTCAGTAATTGTCTTATATCGTCTCTGATAGCATGAGATTTAACAAAAAATGAAACCATATCCAAGCGTTGATTAATAGCAAAAGTATCTTTAAGTGGATTGGCAACTCTGCTTGCAAGCAAACGTCCCCCTGCTCCGCTGACCGTACGATCAATAACTCCCAACAAAGAAGAACTTTTATCGCCGTTAATTGCTTCCACTAACTCTAAAGAGCGACGTGTTGCTCCGTCAATTTCCATAATCTGCCCTTCACTGACTTTTTGAGGAGCACAAATTAAAGGAATTTTTCCTTTTTGAGTTGTTTCTACATAATCTAATAATACGCCGGCGGCACAGATTTCAGCTCGAGAAAAACTGCCAAACGAATCTAAACTTTCAACCTGATATAGTTTGCACATGCGCAATTTGGCATTTTCACTATTAAAACGAGCTTGAGGCAAAACCGATAATTTTTCTTTGCACGAATGTAACACATTAAAAATTTCCGGTTGTTGTAAATAACTGTCAGAAACTATAATCTCCACCGGATTTAAGCGTGATAAAACCGAGCTTAAAACGACTTGCTCTTCTTGCTTGAATAAATTTATTTCTTGCAAAAAGAAATCTCCGGTAGAAATATCAAGCCAAGATAATCCCAAATTATCATTCAGTTTGGCAATGCTGAGCAAAAAGTTATTTTTCTTAGCATCAAGCAAGGGCTCTTCGGTGAGTGTCCCCGGAGTTACCAAACGAACAACTTCTCTTCTGACAATGGCTTTATAACCTCGTTTTTTTGCTTCTTTGGGGTCTTCTACCTGCTCACAAATAGCAACTTTATATCCTTGTCGAATAAGGCGTGCCAAATAACTCTCATAGGCATGAAACGGAACTCCACACATCGGAATATCTTCGCCCTCACATTTTCCTCGTTTGGTGAGAGCTATATCCAAAGCTTTTGATGCCGTAACCGCATCATCAAAAAACAGCTCATAAAAATCGCCCATACGATAGAATAAAAGATAATCCCGATGCTCATTTTTAATTTGTAAATATTGCGCCATCAGAGGGGTAATTGTGGTAGAAATTTCAGTCATTACTTTTCAAATATTTAATATTTTTAAACTTGTTTTATATTAATATAATTTGTAGTTCAGTCCAGATTTTTTTGCAAGATATAGGATGTAATTATGTTTGAAAAAGCCAGAATTGCCCTTGGAATAGAAAAAAACAATCAATTTGCAAGTAAAGTTTTAATTTTGAGTATTCCTACTGCTTTGGTATTTTTGGTTTTGGTGGCGCTAAAAATGATTGCGCCAACAATGGCGATTATCTCTATGGCAACAATTGTGTTATTTAATATAGTCTTCTTATTTCCGCTTACAGCGCAATTACAACAAGTAAAAAAATATATCAGCGCAATGGCAAAAGGTGAAAATATTGATACTTCAAATATGAAACTTTCTGAAGAAGAAGCAAAACAAATTGCTGATGCTGTTAATGCCATGCATCTTTTTTGGGCGCAAAAAGCAGAAATCTTAGAGGCACAAACAATCTCAGATACTGCCGTTTTAGACAGTTTGCCGGATCCTATTATGGTTATTGACAGAGCCGGAAACATTTTGGGAGCCAATCTTTCGGCTCGCAATAGTTTTGGCAAAAAAATTACCGATAAAAATATAGATAAAGTTTTGTGTTCTAACAATTTTATTAATGCGGTAAATAAGGTGCTTAATAAAGAAAGCAAAGCCGAAAATTTGGTATTTTATGTTGATAAACCGGTTGATAAAAAACTATATGCCCATATTAAACAACTACCTTGGTTATCTAAGGGAAAGGCAGTGGCGGTAATATCAATTTATGATTTAACTAAATCCTTAAAAATTGAAAAAATGCAATCTGATTTCGTGGCAAATGCCAGTCATGAACTTAGAACTCCACTATCAATTATTGCCGGATTTATTGAAACTTTGCAAACATCGGCTAAAGATGATGCCAATGCCAGAGATAAATTCTTAAAAACCATGCAAGAACAAACCGAATATATGTCTGCATTGATTGAAAATTTGTTATCTCTATCAAGAATAGAGCTTAATCAAGATCAACAGCCGGATACCCCTATAATAGTCAAGGATATTGTTGAAGAAGTAGTCCAAGCAATGAGCATTAAAGCTCAAAACAGAGATATGAAATTAAAATTAATTTGTAATGAAGAGCTACCTTTGGTACTTGCAGACAGAGCACAAATTAAACAAGTTGTGCAAAATCTTACTGATAATGCAATTAAATATGCACCATCGGGTACAGATATAACCTTGAGGATAAATAATATTGAAAAAATGCCGATAACTAAAATTTCTAATGCTTTACAATGTCGTGCTGTTTCTATTTCGGTTAATAATAAAGGGCCGAAAATCGAATCGGATAAATTAGCACGTTTGACCGAACGTTTTTATCGTTTGCAAGAACACAAAGATTTAAACATTAAAGGAACCGGATTGGGACTAGCTATCGCCAAGCATATAATAATGCGTCATAAAGGAAATCTTACAGTTAATTCTAATGGTTATAATGGCACAACTTTTACAATCTATTTGCCAGTGGCTGATTAATTTTCATCGCTTTCATCGTCTTCATCGGCTGTTGATGATAATATTTTCCATAATTCTTTGCGATACATCCAAAGGTTAAATACCCCTAAAGCTACACTTATCATTCCGAATAAAAATAAAATGTAGTACCAATTGAGCTGATTGGCATCAAGCATTACATCTTGACGAGAAAGACGAACAAAGCCTATAGCTATAGAAGTAATAATAAAAGAAAAAATAAAAGCCAATGTCCAAATTTTACGTTGTAATTTTTGAGGTAACATAAAAGCGGTAATAATATAAAAAACCGCAAAAGCAATTATCAGATATAACTCCATAACCTATCTCCTTTTTTTATATTTGCATAAGATATAATTGTTTGATGTACGTTTTAAAGGCTTATTAGTTATTAGTCATTAGTGATTAGTCATTAGTGATTAGTTATTAGGGCGGGGATTGTGAAAACAATCCCCTTTTAGATGTTACTTTTTCTGCCACCCTGAGCGGAGCGCTAGCGCAGTCGATGGGACTTTAGAGATGCTTCGACAAGCTCAGCATGACAATAAAATATAAAACGTCATTACGAACGAAGTGAAGTAATCGCGGCAAAATAGAAAAGTAGCCGAGATTGCTTCGAAAATCAAAGATTTTCTCGCAAT
>JAZNVJ010000072.1:0-4289 GCA_045592765.1 Alphaproteobacteria bacterium
TGGCTACGATCCGACTTGTATGTAAGTGTCATAATTTTTGCGATTTATAATCTAAAATAAGCTTACCATAGTCATTTCAGGAGTGTCAAGTTACCTCAAAGCCCCTGTTTCTGCGTTGTACAAAAAAAGACGCTTTTAGAAAGCGTCTTTTAACTTAAACTGGCGGATGAGGAGGGATTTGAACCCCCGATACAGGTTGCCCCGTATTCACGATTTCGAGTCGCGCGCATTCAACCTCTCTGCCACTCATCCGTATAAATTTGCTTTGTGTGTTGCTAGTAATCTTTTTTTTGTGTTTTGGCAAGAAAATTCTGATCTGAGGTTGATAATAAATGTTGACAAAATTTTAAAACAAAATAAATTGCTAAATATCCATTAATTATTAACAAATTAAAAATATGAAGACAGAAAAAGAAACCTTCTACGCAAGGTTTAGAAGATATCCTGCAGAGTGCGGATATGTTCACACTACCCAATTTAGAGGGTTGTATGTCTATGGACAGACCAACGAAGCTTTAGATGCGTTTGTGATGGAACAGGCGTTGTTAATCTACGGCTGTTTGGTCGGTGGTGCGATTGCAATGACAGTTATGGCTGTAATGTTCATTCCTGCATTGATTCTTGTTATGAAAGGAAACTTTGTTTTCTTTTTCATAGAGCTTGCTATAGCTGTTTTGTGCTTGCTTTGTTGTCTTTGGGTATATAAGCGTTGCAAAAAGTTGCAGCAAGATTATGAGGGTAAAGTTGTTTGTTTGCCTATTGAATAACATGAAAATGATTGAAGGCTCTGTTGCAATAACAGAGCCTTTGGTTTTATATGACTTCTCTTCTGCCGGAATGATCAGCAGGGGTGATAATACCTTCTTGTTCCATTCTCTCAATTAATAATGCAGCTCGATTGTAGCCAATTCGTAAACGGCGCTGGACATAACTGGTTGATGCTTTTTTATCATTTTGCACAATTTGTACTGCTTGACGATATAAGTCATCATCGCTACTGCCGGCACCGAAATTGCCACTATCAAATACCGCAGTACCCCCGCTTTTGTCTGACAATTCGCCGGCGGTTACGGATTCAACATATTCCGGCTCTCTTTGAGATTTAATAAACTCAACAATTTGTTCTACTTCGCTATCTTTTACAAACGGAGCATGAACACGATGCGGACGTTGTCCTGCCGGCATATATAGCATATCACCCATACCGAGTAATTGTTCTGCTCCCTGTTCGCCTAAAATAGTGCGACTGTCAATTTTGGATGTTACCTGAAAACTTATACGCGTTGGGAAGTTAGCTTTAATAGTACCGGTAATAACATCAACAGATGGTCTTTGGGTAGACATAATCAAATGTATTCCGGCAGCACGAGCCATTTGTGCCAAGCGTTGGATGGCTGCTTCCACCTCTTTGCCGGCAACAAGCATCAAATCTGCCATTTCATCTACCACAATTACAATATATGGAAGCGGGGTTAAGTCTAATTCTTGTTCTTCATATATCGGTTTGCCGGTTTCCATATCAAATCCGGTTTGTACCGTGCGACTTACTTTGCCACCACTGGCTCTTAATTCTTCCAGTCTCTTATTATAACCGGTTATGTTGCGGACATTGAGTTGTGCCATAGCACGATAACGATCTTCCATTTCTTTTACTGCCCATTTGAGGCCGATAACTGCTTTTGCCGGATCGGTAATAACCGGTGTGAGCAAGTGAGGAATACCGTTATACATGGTAAATTCCAACATTTTGGGGTCAATCATAATCAGTTTACATTCTTCGGGGCGCATTTTGTATAGTAAAGATATAATCATAGAGTTTACACCCACTGATTTACCTGAACCGGTTGTTCCTGCAACCAATAAGTGAGGCATTTTAGCTAAATCGGCATAAACATTTTTGCCCCCGATATCTTTACCTAACGTGATTGTTAACGCAGCTTTGGAATCGCTAAACTCATTACTTTCAACTAACTCTCGCAAGAAAACAATCTCTCTTTTGGTGTTGGGCAATTCTATACCAATGGTATTAGAACCAGGGACAACGGCAATACGCACCGAAACAGCGCTCATTGAGCGAGCAATGTCATCGGCCAAGCTTATGACACGAGCGCTTTTAGTTCCGGGGGCTGGTTCAAGCTCATAAAGAGTTACAACCGGACCGGGGCGAACTTTTACAATTTTGCCATTAACACCGAATTCTTGTAAAACAGCTTCTAATTCTCCGGCTATACGTTCTAGTTCTTTTTGATTTATGCCGATTGTTTTTTCCTTGTTCATTGATAGTAAACTAACGTCCGGCAACCGGTAACCATCATCTTTTGAAGCTAGCTTTGCTGTTGGAGATGAAGCGGTAGCGGGTTTGGATTGTTCTTTGAGTTTAGGTTCTTTGCGAACTTTTGGAGCTTTGTTTTTAGGAGTTGAGGTTGTTTTTTTGCCTTTGCCGGAACAAGAAGATATTAAAGTAATAGTCCCATTAAATAAAACTTTAAACATCAAGATAATCGCCGAAACAAATTTGCGTATAACAGAGTACCAATTTCTCAAAGTTATACCGCAAGCAAGATTAAATGAAACTAAAGATAAAAACATCAAAACAATAGCTAATATATGCTTTGCATAAACAAAAGATGTACTTTTATTTATAATCAACATAAATTGAGATGCGAAAAATCTGCCAATATTTCCTCCTGAGCGAAAACCTTTAATATATGGAATCAATAGTTCTAAAGAAACAGAAAGAGCAAAAACACCTACAATAAATGCAAAAATACGCCAATAAGAATGTACCAATTCTCTCGAACGAAACAAGGTATATCCCCATATAATTGGAGCAACAAGAAAAACCGGCAAAGCTAACCCCAACCAAGTTAAAACAACATCAGCACTATGAGCTCCGTACCCCCCCAAAAGATTATGAACGGGATTAGAGTTTGCTGTATTGTATGCCGTGTCTGCAGAATTATAAAACAAACAGCTGATAAGTACACTTATTGTCCAGACAATCAATCCGATACCAAATGTTTTCCAACAAAGTTTTTTCCACCAAGGGATTGTTTTTTGCTTGCGTTTTGCCATAAATTTAACCTATCTGATATACTTATAATTGTGGTGATTATAATGCTAATTTCTCAATAATATCTTAACAAAACATTAGATAAAAAGCTTTTAAAACTTGACTTTTGAGAGTCTGCGGTTAATGCTGATGATGTTATTATAATAATAAGGATATTTTTTATGACTAAAGCTTTTGTTTTTCCCGGACAAGGTTCTCAATTTGTCGGAATGGGAAAAGATTTAGCCGATAATTTTGTTGTGGCTAAAGAAGTGTTTCAAGAAGTTAATGATGCCTTAGAACAAGATTTGTTTAAGTTGATGATTAATGGATCGGAACAAGAATTAACTTTAACAACCAATGCCCAACCGGCATTAATGGCTCATTCAATGGCTGTTGTTAAAGTTTTGGAAAAAGATTTTGGAATTAACCTTAAAGATTGTGCAAAATTTGTTGCAGGGCACTCTTTAGGTGAATATTCCGCCGCTTGTGCAGCCGGAGTTTTTTCTTTAGCAGATACTGCAAAATTGTTACGCACTCGTGGTGACGCCATGCAAAAAGCTGTTCCCCTAGGGGTTGGAGGAATGGCCGCTGTGATTGGTGCAGCATATCAAAATGTAGTTGCTTTAGCTGAGGCTTGTTCTCAAGATGGTAAATATGTTTGTGTAGCAGCAAATGACAATGCTGACGGACAAGTTGTTTTATCGGGACATATGGAAGCTATTGATAAAGCAGTGGAAATTGCGTCTGAATTTGGAGCAAAACGTTGTATAAAGTTGCCGGTCAGTGCTCCTTTTCATAGTCCTTTAATGCAACCTGCGGCAGAGGTTATGGCTCAAGCATTGAAACAAGTTCAAGTTATGGACACTAAAATACCTTTGATTTCTAATGTTGCTGCTGTTGCAGTTAGCGATAGCAAACAGATAATATCTAATTTGGTGACCCAAGTAACCGGATCTGTCCGTTGGCGTGAAAGTGTTAATTGGATGGTAGAACAAGGGGTGAATGAAGTGTTTGAACTTGGTGCCGGAAAAGTTTTATCCGGAATCGTTAAACGTAGTCACAAAGATGTAAATGCGACCTCTGTAAGCAATCCGGCAGAAATTGAAGAATTAGCAAAAATATTAAACAATTAATTTATGGAGAGAAAAATGTTTAGATTAGATGGAAAAATTGCATTAGTTACCGGTGCTGCCGGAGGTATTGGTGATAAAATTGCTCGTACTTTACATGCTCA
>JAZNVJ010000073.1:0-5429 GCA_045592765.1 Alphaproteobacteria bacterium
GATTCATTATGGTATAAATTTAACGATAAAGAAAATTATCAAACTATTTATGCTAAACACGAAGGTGCTGTCGCAGCACCAACTGCCGGACTGCACTTCACCCAAGATGTATTGCAGAAGTTAACTGCCAAAGGCGTAAAACAAGTATATGTAACTCTTCACGTTGGGGCAGGAACATTTTTACCGGTCAAAACCGATGATACCAAAAATCATAAAATGCACGCCGAATATGGTGAACTATCTCAATATGCCGCAGACACCATAAATCAGGCAAAAAAAGAAGGGCACCGCATAATTGCTGTAGGCACCACTTCCTTAAGGCTTCTTGAAAGTGCTGCTGATAATCAAGGGAATTTACATTCTTTTGCTGATGAAACCGCAATATTCATTACCCCCGGATATAAATTTAAAGTAATAGATATGATTATCACTAACTTTCATTTACCAAAATCAACTCTATTTATGTTGGTTTGTGCCATTGCCGGAACAGATACCATGCAAACTGCGTATAAACACGCTATTGAAGATAAATATCGCTTTTATTCCTATGGTGATAGCTCAATTATAAAATGCGTAAATAAAATTTAACCTTTAAGATTTATTATAATACAATTAGTAAATAAAATTTTAGAAGGTTAAATATGCATAAGTTTACTCAAATTGAAAAAACTCTAGCTTTAACTAAAAATATGTTTCTTCCTTTAGCTTTTTTTGCTTTTTCTTTATTTGCGTTTTATGCATTATCCCCTTTCTCTCCTCTTATCAATCAAATTTTTCACAACAGTATTTATATTTTGGCATGTGGATCATTTATGACACTTTTATATTTCAACCGAGGTAAATCTGTTTTTCTTCTTTTAACAATTATTTTAGGATACATTCTCACTAATTTAATTAAACAGTTATATATAAATGATTTTTTACTATCTCCTGCATACTTAATCTTAGAAACATTTGTATCCATCAATCTTTTAGTTTTTTATTTTTTCCACCCCAGACAACTTATGCAAAAAACAAATCTATGGATATTACTAACTATTTTTATAGAATTTGCCATTGGTGAGATAATAATAAAACAGCAAATCAATTTAGGAATAATATTTAATAATATAAACCTTATTCCCCTATCACTTTTCATAACTGTAACTCTAATATCTTTTATTAACGCCACTAAATCTGGAGGCATTACTGACTATAACTTATTTTTTGCATTTATTTGCCAAACACTTGCCTTTTATTACTCATCATCAGTCTCGGGATTAACTATTTTTACATTTACCTCTATTTTATGTATTATTTCTGCAATCGTCCAAAACATATATACAGAAACCTACACAGATACTCTGACAAACCTATACAGTCGCAGTTCGTATATAATTCACAGCAAATCTTTTCCTCTAAAATACAGCATTGGACTAATAAAAATTGATGATTATGATAAAATTGGTTCTAATTTTGGCAAACGTATTCAAAACACCTTAACTAAACTTATTGCCAATACTATAATAGATATTGAAAAAGATGAAAACATCTACCGATATAATACCGACGAATTTATCATTGTTTATAAAAATATGGATAAAAAAGAAGGATTTGAACGTCTTGAAACCATCAGAAGAACCATCGCCTCATCTCTTTACGAATATAGCATCAAAAGAAACGCTCTCAAACTAACCGTCTCCGTTTGCATTGCCGAAAAGAAACGTAGCGATGCTACCTCTTTCGAAGTTTTGATGCGTGCAGACAAGGCTCTGCAAAGAGCTCGCTCATTTAGCCACAATGTTAGTCATCAAGCTTAAAACTAGTATGCCAATGATAACAAATAACTGTCACCCCTACCACAATCAATGGAAGTGAAAGCATTTGCCCCATTGTAAAACCACCGAAAAGATATCCGAGTTGAACATCCGGCTCTCTAAACTGTTCTAATATACATCTGAAAACACCATACAATAAAACAAATACAGCTGAAACCAAGCCTGATTTTTTTCTAACTATTGAAAATTGCCACATTAAGTTTAATATTACAAACATCAAAACTCCTTCTAACAATCCTTCATATAACTGCGATGGATGACGTGGAAGATAACCGCCATTCGGAAAACGAACAGCCCAAGCTACATTAGTTACCCTTCCCCATAACTCATCATTTATAAAATTAGCTATTCTTCCTAAAAAAATTCCTATCGGAGCATATAACACAACCAAATCTGTTAATTTAAAAAAACTATAATTAATTTTTTTAGAATATAACCACAAAGCAACCACAACACCTAGCACCCCACCATGAAAAGACATACCTCCTTTCCACAGTTCTAACAATCTCCACGGCTTCAACCACATCTCTGCTCCACCATAAAAAAGAGCATAACCGATTCTTCCACCAACAATAATTCCAATGGTAAGATAAAAAATCAAATCCTCAACTTGTTGCTTTTCAAGCGATAATTTATATTTTTTTACATTACGATTGATTAATATCCAACCTAGTACAATTCCAACTAAATAAGCTATAGAATACCATCTTATTGCCAATGGTCCTATCGCTATTATTATCGGAGAAATTTCAGGATAAGCAAAACCAATCATTATTCTACCTTTCTTGCACCATCAAAATTTGGTTAAAGAATAATTAATTATAAAAATTATATCCACATCTAAAAAATTATTTCAACAGCACCTAAAGCCAAGTCATTGTTTTTCCTTATAAACAAAAACCAAAAATTATCCACACTTGTGAATTAAGTGGAAAACTACGACTCGACTATTGTATTTAACGACTCGGCAAGGCAAGCTATCAACATCGCATTACTTTTGGAGTTATCCCATCAATGAGTTTGGCAAAAAACATAGAGCTTAATATTAACCCTATTGATATGGTTGAAAATATATTTTCATCCCGTTCTTTTGAATTAGAACGACGCAATACTAATGAGGTTGTTGTTGAAGTACAAGGAAAGTGGAACAACATGCTCTTATTTTTTGCTTGGGAAGCCAATATGAATTGTATTCATATATCTTGCTTAATGGATATTGAAAACAAACAAAATGATCGTAGCAAAATTTTTGAGCTTTTAGCTTTAATTAATGAAGAACTTTGGGTAGGACATTTTTCTTATTGGAGTGAACAAAATACACCGGTATACAAACATTCCTTATTTTTAAATAATGGAAATGATTTTTTTGAAAACGATCTTGCCCGTCTAATAGATATAGCGATTAAAGAATGTGAACGCATGTATCCGGTATTCAAAGTTGTATTAACCAAAGGAATGGAGCCCCAACAAGCCCTATACCCGATGATGCTCCAAACCATGGGTCAAGCATAAAAAAAGAATGTTTCTCTTAAAAGAAACATTCTTTTCCAATTTCCTTAACACATTTTACTTGTGCATCTGTTTACGATTAAGCACTTTACGCCGATATCCAGGCTGTGCTTTCATTTTGTTTCTGGTATTTACCATCTTACGCTTAAGATTGTAAGTTGAAACCCCCATCGACTGACAAGTAACAAAGCCCATTCCCTGAAAGAATAAAGCTACCTGATAAAGAAATGTCTTCATAGTAAAATAATTTATAAGGGTTAGTAATAATTATCATATAGTACACCTAAGATAATCATTACCTTCAGTTCTTGCAAGAGATTTATTTATTCTTTCCCTTATTTTGTTTTTTCCAATTACTAACGTTCGTATTATGCTGTTTTAATGACTTAGCAAAATTATGTCCGCCATCACCGTTTGCCACAAAATAAAGATAATCACTAACTTCCGGATTAGCGGCTGCCTCTATAGCTTTTTTCCCCGGATTGCAAATCGGCTTTGGTGGCAATCCATAATATTTATATGTATTATATGGACTATCTATCTGCAAATCTTTTCTGGTTAGCAATCTATCCAACTCTTTTTTACCATTAGTTAAAGCATAAATAACTGTAGGATCTGTTTGCAATCGCATTCCTTTACGCAGTCTGTTCACAAAAACCGATGCAACCAAATTACGTTCTTCTTCTAATCCGGTTTCTTTTTCAATTATTGATGCCAAAATCAACAGTTCTTGTTTATTTTTTACCGGCACTGATACATCTCTATTTTCCCAAATGTCATTCAAACTATTATTCATTGCAATTTGTGCTTGTTTAATAATACTATCCTTACTATCTCCCCTGACAAAGCTATAAGTTTCCGGCATTATCGCACCTTCTTCCGGAGCAATTGTAATATCTCCACTCAAAAACTCATTATTGGTAATAATATCAAGCATTTGTGTTGTAGTTAAACCTTCTGGCAAAGTAATTTTACGATAAAATACTTCTCCTCGATTCATTTTTTCAAGCACTTGCATCAAAGATACTTTGGGTTCAAAAACATATTCACCAGCTTTCAAATGTTTATCCAAACCTTGTATTCTTGCTGCCAATTTAAATAACAACGGATATTTTATAACTTCAGTTTCTGCCAATTTATTGGCAACCATTGCAGACGAAGATCCCTTATTAATTTGAACTATTGTTTTTTCCATTAAGTTTCCGGCTGCAAAAAGCATATGCTTTAAGCATACAACGCTTAGTAAAATAACAACAACGACCAATAATAAAATTTTTTTCATGATTTCCCTATATACAAAAAAAGCACTCAGAAACAAACCTGTTTTCACAGTCAAAGTTCCTGAGTGCCATAAAACATCAAACTATTTGTATGCCTTCATAATTATTGATGAATTTGTTCCGCCAAAACCAAATGAATTTGACATAACAGCTTTAATCTCACGTTTTTTAGCTTTGAGTGGCACTAAATCAAAACCAGCTAATTCATCAGCAGGATTCTCTAAGTTCAAAGTCGGAGGACAAATCTGATCACGCAATGCAAGTACAGAATATACAGCCTCAACAGCTCCGGCAGCACCAAGTAAATGACCCACGGCAGACTTTGTTGAAGACATAGATACATTTTTAATACCTTCATCACCGAACAAACGCTTAACAGCCAAAGCTTCGCCAACATCACCTGCCGGAGTAGATGTGCCATGAGCATTGATATAACCGATATCACTCAACTCAACACCATGCTCAGCTGCATGCTCAACAGCCATTTTCATTGCCCGATAAGCCCCATCACCTGAAGGTGCCGTAATATGATAAGCATCTCCGCTCATACCGTATCCGACAACTTCAGCATAAATTTTGGCACCACGAGCTTTAGCATGTTCTAATTCTTCCAAAACTACAGCACCTGCACCCTCACCCATTACAAATCCGCTCCTTTCCTTGTCAAAAGGAATAGATGCACGGTTAGAATCCGTGGACTGACAAAGGGCCTTCATAGTAGTAAATCCACCCATTCCCAGCGGTGTGATGCTGGCCTCCGTGCCGCCGCAGAGCATTACCTCACTGTAACCATCCCTGATATGATGAAATGCTTCTCCGATGG
>JAZNVJ010000074.1:0-9427 GCA_045592765.1 Alphaproteobacteria bacterium
AGGCTTCTGCGACCCCCTTGCCACTAATCAAACTAACTTCTCGCTCATGAGAAAAACCACCCATTAATACCAAAACTTTTTTAGACATTATTAAATCCTTTAAATTATAATTTTTTATGTTATTGTATCTCGAAAGTTTAAAGAAAGAATAAAGTAAATGAAAAAAATCTATATTTTGTGCTGTTTTTTTTGCTTTTGGACTATCTCTGCCCAAGCTATTACCATAAATCATGAGCTCAAAATCGGCATAGGTGCTTTTGATGCCTGTCGTGGCAAATTCTCTTATTCTCTAACCCCTTCAACTTATCAAGTTTCTTCCGCTATACAAACCGCAGGTTTTTTTAACTCTCTTTATCCTTTCAAGGCAGAATATTCTACTACCGGCAAAATAAAAAAAGATAAACTGGAAACATCATCATATAGCTACAAATCGCAAAGTCGTTTTAACAAACGTAGCAAAGAATTAATATATGATGACAATGGTACTCCCATTTATCGCATTAGCACAAAAAATGAAAAAGAAAAAAAAGTAAAATTAGAAAATTCTTCTAACAATAAGGATACCACCGACCTACAAACAGTTTTTGCAGAACTGATCAAACAATATAATCAGCTCAAATTTTGTGATTCCCGCATGGAAGTTTTTGATGGAAAACGTCGCTTTGACGTGATTTTTAAGGATGAGGGACAAGAACAATTAAAGCCTGTTTCCGGTTCTCCTTTCAGCGGAAAGGCCACAAAATGTTCTATGTATATTGATAAATTAAAATCCGAAGATGATGATCTCCTTTGGCAATTAACCTCTGAACGTCCTGTATATATATGGATTTTACAAGATATATCTTCTCAAAAACCTTTTGTAGCTCGCATTCTTGTTCAAAACACACCTCTTGGCAAATTAGAAGCTATCACCACCAAAATTAACATAAAGGAATAAACAAATGTCTTCAAAATCTGAACTTTTGCTCCCTGCCGGTTCTCTGGTTAAGTTAAAAACAGCCATCCTTTATGGTGCCGATGCCGTATATGCGGGCACACCGGATATGTGCCTAAGAGCTCAAAGCAAATTTACTATGCAAGAACTTGAAGAAGGAATAAAGTTTGTACATCAACAAGGCAAAAAAATATATCTTACTCTTAATTTGTTTATGCACAACCGTGATGTTGAAAAACTTCCAACCTTTGTAGAAACTTTGCGTCATTTACAGCCTGATGGTGTTTTGATAGCAGATCCGGGTGTGTTTATGTATGTTAAAGAGCACGCCCCAGAATTGAACTTATTTGTATCTACTCAAGCAAATATTTGTTCTGCTCAAGCGGTTAAATTTTGGCAATCACAAGGAGCAAAACTTTGTGTTTTAGGTAGAGAAGTAACATTTGAAGAAATGAAAGAAATCAGAAAACAATGCCCCGATATACTGCTAGAATGCTTTATGCATGGAGCAATGTGTATGTCATATTCCGGCCGCTGCCTAATCTCAAATTACCTAGCAGACCGTAGTGCCAATCAAGGTAAATGCGCTCACTGTTGCAGATGGCACTATAAATTGCGTTTACGCCTTAAAGATGGAAACATCAAAGAAATAGAAATAAACGAACAAAATAAAGATGCTTTTGAGTTTTTAGCAGAAGAAGATTTTCGTCCGGGAGAGTATTTTGAAATTGTAGAAGACGAAAATGGAGGATATATCTTAAACTCTAAAGACATGTGTTTAATGCCTCGTCTTCCCGACTTATTAAAAATTGGCATGGATTCTTTAAAAGTAGAGGGGCGCAACAAAACAGAATACTATGCTGCTATTGTTGCCCGCACCTATCGCAAAGCCATTGATGACTGGTACCAAAACCCAAAAACTTGGAACTATGAAAAATATATGCACGAACTATATACTTTACAAAACCGAGGGTACTGTTTAGGTTTTCACGATGGAAAGTTAACCAATATAAGCCAAAATTATGAATACACTCGCACATTAGGAGATTGGTTGTTTGCCGGCTCAATTGTCGAATGGCAAGAAAATGATGCCATTTTTGAAATACGCAATTATATAAACAGCGGAGACGACATAGAATTTTTACTTCCTAATGGCTTGCAAAATTTAACCTTAAATCTAAAAGAGTTTGAAGATGCCGATAGCGGAGAAATAACATCAAAAGTATCTGCCGGGCAAGGTAAAAAAATTCGCATTCGCCCTCATTTTTGGGACAAACCGATATCAGAGATTAAAAAACTTTTACCTCAATATGTTATTGCTCGTAAATTTGCCCCTCTACAAAATGAAAATCGAAAAATGTTAGACAACAAAAAAGAAGAATTTAATCTTTTGTGCAAATAAGCGGGTTACTCACCCGCTTTTTTTAATAATTCTTTTGTCTTCAAAGACAGTTCAGATATTCGCTTTAAATCATATACATCTTCATTTTTGCGATATATTTTAATAAGATTCTTGGTTATTTTTAAAATTTTATGGCATTTCTCAGACACTCTCAAATTTTCTTGAGCAACAACATCCAACATTGATTCCATTGCCATAGATTTTTGCTTATCAGAAACCGCCACATTCAAAGCCTTTTCGTAATATTTGAATGCCACCTCCGGCATTGTTTTTTTTCGATAAGAGTTAGCAATATTATTATAGGCCCAATAAAGCAAAACATCTCTTTTAGTTGATCTCTGATTGCGGCAAGCACTATTTTCGGCACAAAATTTTATCACCTTATCATATGCTGTTATCATTTCATCAATACTGGCGCTTTCTGCTATAATATTGTTTGCATTCTGAAAAACTTGCATAATATTTTGCGAAGAAGCATTATCACGCTTTTCCGTTTTCATTATAATTATACCTCCAAAATTTAATTAATTTTATCACGATTAAAACCGTTAACGCAACTACGGCTTACAAGACCTCCGGTTTTTAAACAATAATCCTCTCGAACTAAATCATATTTTGTATGAATCGGACAATCTTCACATAAACATCCCTTATCCTCATCAATACAATTACTTTTTTCAAAAGCGCAAAACATGCCTTCAAAATGTTCCAAATTATCTAAATCATCCATTAATTTTATCAGATTAATCGGATAATTTTTAATTTTACACCCCGCTGTAAAAGAAGGGCACTCTCGACAACGACATTCTTTTAAATTTTCTTTAGTCTTTGCAACCAACATTTCACACTCCTTTGTTATGTTTTCACCAAAGAAGTATGTTCTCAAGCTAAAAAAACAATAGATATTTTTATTATAAAACTAGCCCCAACGTACTTGACGTAAAGCCTCACCTACTACCATTGTTGCCGATACAGCAACATTAATAGAGCGAGCTTTTTCGTTCATTGGAATTATCAGACGAGCATCTGCAATATCATGCACTTCTTGAGGAACTCCGGCAGATTCTCTACCCATAAGAATAATGTCGTTTTCTTGAAACTCAAAATTTACATATGGTATAGAAGCTTTGGTAGTTAGTAAAACTATACGACCATATTCTTCAGGATGTTCGGCTCTATATTGCAAAAAATCTTGCCAAGAATCATGACGACGATAATCCACTATATCAAGATAATCCATCCCTGCCCTACGCATAGCCTTATCATTAAAAATAAAACCGCAAGGCTCAATAATATCTATCGACAAATCAACACAAGCACAAAGACGCATCATTGTTCCGGTATTTTGCGGAATGTCGGGCTGAAACAAAGCCAAGCGCATTTCAAATCTCCATAAATTATTAAACATTAAATAAGAAGTTCAATAAATCCCCATCCTGCACCACATACTCCTTACCTTCTGAACGCATCTTACCGGCTTCTTTACATGCTTGTTCTCCACCGAACTTCACATAATCATCGTAAGCTATTGTTTCGGCACGAATAAAACCTCTCTCAAAATCCGAATGTATTATTCCCGCACATTGCGGAGTTTTGGATCCTTTAACAAATGTCCAAGCTCGCACTTCTTTTGGTCCTGCTGTAAAATAAGTTTGCAAACCTAAAAGATTATATCCGGCATGAATAATCTTTGCCAAACCTGTTTCTTCCAAACCGAGCGCAGATAAAAACTCTTTCTTTTCCTCTTCGCTTTCAAGTTGTGCTACTTCTGATTCTATTTCTGCAGATATAATTACTGCTTGTGCGTTCTCCACCTTAGCCTTAGCAAAAACTTTTTCAGAAAACTCATTTCCTGTTGCCGCAGAATCTTCATCAACATTACACACATAAAGCACCGGTTTTGAAGTTAAAAGCTGCAACATTTTATATGCCTTATATTCATCTTTATTTGCAACATTAGGGGCAGCAACTCTTGCAGGCTTTCCTGATTTTAATGCCTCAACAACAGGTCCCATAACTGCAACGTTTATTATTGCTTCTTTATCTCCACCTTTTGCTTTTTTGCTTGCTTGATCAAATCTTTTTTCCAAAGATTCCAAATCTGCAATCATTAATTCTGTCTCTACAATTTCTGCATCACGAATAGGATCTATACTACCTTCGACATGAGTAATATTTTCGTTTTCAAAACAACGCAACACGTGAACAATGGCATCAACCTCACGAATATTTGCCAAAAATTGATTCCCTAACCCTTCTCCTTTAGAAGCACCTTTAACCAATCCGGCAATATCAACAAATTCTAATTGTGTAGGTACTACTGATTTAGGATTAACCATTTCCACCAGTTTATCTAAACGCTTATCCGGAACAGCAACACGACCGGTATTAGGTTCAATAGTACAAAATGGAAAGTTTGCAGCTTGTGCGGCTATAGTTTGTGTAAGTGCATTAAACAACGTAGATTTTCCAACATTTGGCAAACCGACAATACCACAATTAAATCCCATTTTATTCTCCTTATTTTTTACTTTGCAAATCACCTAATTTATTACAAAAAACAGCCATTCCGTCTTTTATTAAAACATCAATTATATCACTAATTAAAAATATCTCTTTTTCTATTGCTTCAGCATCAGTTTTTGAAAAACGACTAAGCACATGACTAACAACCGCTTCTCCTCCTTGACTGGGATGCCCTACTCCAATTCTGATACGATTATAATTTGGAGTAACCGCAGCATCAATAGACTTCAAGCCGTTGTGTCCTCCTGTTCCACCACCAAGCTTTGCTTTAAGCTTGCCAACAGGCAGATCCATATCATCATGAATTACAATAATATTTTGTGGCAAAATTTTATAGAAATTAGCGGCTTTAACAACAGAATTTCCGGAAAGATTCATATAGGTTTGAGGTTTTAAGATGTATACTTTTTCTCCGGCAATTTTTCCTTCGGCAATAAGCCCGTCAAACTTGGTCTTAAAAGGAGCAAAACCATAAGCATGGACAAGCTCGTCCACCACCATAAATCCAACATTATGACGAGTCTTTTCATATTCACTTCCGGGATTGCCCAAACCTACAATCAAAAACATTTTCTTACCAACCAAATAGATCCAACCTGATAATAAGAATTCAGGGTGGCGACACCGGAGTGTACATATTAGTACATAAGGATGTCGTCACCCCGCCAATTCTATATTAACAGTTCAAAATACGAACTATTTTCTAACGAAGTCTACGTGAATAGGTGCATCAGATACAGGATGGAATTGTACATCTTGACATTTAACAGCATGTTTTTTACCATCCAAAACGATTTCGATATTAGCCTCATAGAAACCAAAAGTATCTAAAGCCTTTTCCAACTCTACAGGGTGCAAAGAAATCATAACAGATTCTTGTTTACCGCCATAAATAACAGCAGGAACACGACCCTCACGACGACATGCACGAGCTGCCCCCTTACCTGCTTTCTCACGCTTTTCAGCATTAAATGTAATATCTACCATTGTAAAAATCCTTCATAAAAAAATTAACAACAATCATAAGACCTCCAGGGGTGTCTTATGATTAGCTGACTCTTACACCAATTATTTATTTTTTTCAAGATATTTTTAAAAATCAAATCCCGTCTCAAAATTTGAGACGGGATTGCTTTAATCCTCCAAAGAAACAACTTGTATTTCTTTAATATCGCCATAAGCATCTATATCCAATAAGATTGATACTATGCAAGGAGTTTTAAATTTAAAATTCCCATGCAACGCAACTGCGGTCATTTTTAGATTTCCAACAGATAGTTTGCCCCAAAAACGACCAAATCTATCTTGGTGCTCCATAACAAATACCCCATAGGGATTATCATTAAGATAATCAACTAAAACATCTTGCGATACTTTGTTTTTTTCCTTATGAGCAACAAAAGCAACAACCAAAGCAATAAAGATATATGTACAATCTTCAGATGACAATCTCATTTGCTCGCTAAAAAGCAAACAAACAAGTATCATCAACATAATTGCCTTCATTAATTTATCCTGCGCCTGTATTTGTTTAAGAGTAAACAGCCACCTTTTAAAAATGATCTGAATCAAAGAACATAGTGCTATTACCAATAACAACAACACTATCCACATCATAACTTTTTGTTTTAATTGTTACACAAAACCATTATCCAGCGAGCATCATCGCAAATATAAGAGTCTATGTTGAGTAAAACTTTTTTGTTTTCTCTGATCTTAAATGTATCAGAAATAAAAACTCCGTTTCTTTCTTTTCCTCGCCACTTAAATTTACAGTGATATTCGTTTTCATACTCGGTTTCTTCAATGTCATAGACTTGAACCGTGTTAAAAAAAACACCTTTTATGGAAAACCATACAATAATAAGTCCTCCAACAATAAATAATAACATGTCCATAGCTTTATTTTTTATTAATAATTATCTTGCAACAAACACGTTAGACAAAAAGCTTTTTCAAGTCAACAAAAAAACCGCCGGAATTTAATATCCAGCGGTCAAATTTAAACGAACAGTATCTATTCCTTTGCACACCCCATGGTTTATCTCTATGCGATCATACCTCACCGGCATAATCTTGTTACCTGCTAAATCATAAACCCCGTATTTACCATTCTTTTTGACTATCAACACATTCTGATTATAATCTAGCACTTCATAGATTTGATCAAACCCTGAAAGCACGACTTCCCCTTTAAGATTCACAAAACGACAAAAATCACCGCTTAGAATCACAAATCCATCACGAAAAGCCTCTATTGTTTCAGGTGAATACTCTTCATCAAGAACCTTTTTACCATTAAAGTTATAAAAAAGTAATTTGGTTCTGTGCTTTATCTCAAACATTCGGGCTTGTCTGTTCACATAAACATCTTCTTCTTTAGTAGGAATAAGTATTTCTACGCCATCATAGGCACAAAAACTGACCATTCCATTTTGATGAAGTTCAAAGAAATCATAAACATCATCCCTAAAAATTTTGTCATAAACAAATGGCAAAAATTCCTTACCATCTGCTGTAAGCACACCGAATTTCTTGTTTCGACGCACAACTTTCAATCTTTTACTCATAATATTTAAAAAATTAAATTAATAATTACATTATAGCCATAAATCTACACTCTAAATCCAAAAAAGCAACAAAAAAACGCCTGAATATTTTTTCAGGCGTTTTTTATTAATCAATCACAATTATTTTTCCAAATCAGAACCGTCTTCCTGATTAACTCTCTTTGCCGAAAGTTTAATCTTACCACGATTGTCAGCGCCAAGGCATTTAACCCAAATTTGGTCACCTTCCTTATAGAAATCAGAAACAGATGCTATACGCTCGTTTTTAACTTCTGAGATATGAACCAAACCTTCGGTTGTACCCAAGAAACGAACAAAAGCACCAAAGTCCATAATTTTGGTAATCGTACCATGATAGATTTTGCCTTCTTCCGGCTCGGCAACAATGCCCATAATCCATTCCAAAGCAGCATCGCCCTCTTCTTTTTTCATTGAGGCAATTTTAACAACACCGTCATCGGAAATATCGATTTTGGTATGAGTCTTTTCAACGATTTCACGAATAACTTTTCCGCCTGTACCGATAACTTCACGGATTTTATCTACCGGAATTTTGATAGCAACAATACGCGGAGCTCTGTCAGATACATGAGGACGGGGTTCGGCAATGGCTTTTGCCATTTCACCAAGAATATGAATACGTCCCTCATGAGCTTGAGCCAAAGCGTTTTTCATAATTTCTTTAGTGATAGATGTTATTTTGATATCCATTTGCAAAGCTGTTACACCATCTTTTGTACCGGCAACTTTGAAATCCATATCACCAAGATGATCTTCATCACCCAAAATATCGGTCAAAATAGCCACACGACCATCATCTTCTTTAATCAACCCCATAGCAATACCGGCTACAGGTTTAACCATTGGCACACCGGCAGACATCAAAGACATTGTTGTTCCGCAAACAGTAGCCATTGAAGAAGAACCGTTAGATTCCATAATCTCTGAAACCACACGAACGGTGTATGGAAATGCATCTTTATCTTTTGGCATCATCGGATGAATTGCGCGCCAAGCCAATTTTCCGTGACCAATCTCACGACGACCTGGACTTCCGATACGACCACATTCACCAACAGAGAAAGGTGGGAAGTTGTAGTTCAGCATAAAGTCTTCTTTATATTCTTCCATAAGTCCGTCAACTATTTGAGCATCTTCTCCTGTACCCAAAGTTGTAACCACTAAAGCCTGAGTTTCACCTCTGGTAAACAAAGCCGAACCATGAGCTGTCGGCAACACATCTACTTGGCAAGCAATCGGACGAACTGTTCTGGTATCACGACCATCTATACGTTTACCGGTAGAAAGTACAGCTTCACGCATAACATGGTGCATCAATTTTTCAATTGCATCTTGAGCATAACGTTGATCAAATTCATTTTCCGGATCCAAAGTAGCCTTAAACTTTTCTGAAGCCAAAGCTATCATTTCACCACGTTTCAGTTTATCGGTAATTTTGAAAGCTTCTTCGTATTCTTTGGTAAAATCTTTAGCCAAACGATTGTAAAGCTCATCAAACTCAGGAGGAAATACCGGTGCTTCCCATTTTTCTTTACCGGCCTCTTTTGCCAAATCGGCAATCAAATTAATAACCGGCTGAAAGTTATCAAAACCGAACATAACCGCACCGAGCATGGTTTCTTCTGAAAGTTCCTGAGCTTCAGATTCCACCATCAATACACCTTCAGACGTACCGGCAACAACCAATTCCAAATCAGTATCTTTGAGCTGTTCAATCGTCGGGTTCAAAATATATTCGCCGTTTTTATATCCGATTTTAGCACTGGCAATAGGACCCAAGAACGGAATGCCAGAAACAGCCAAAGCAGCTGAAGCAGCAATCATTGACGGAATATCAGAGTCGGTGTTTTGGTCATGAGCCAATACAGTACAAATAATTTGTACTTCATTTTTGAAAGCATCGGGAAACATCGGACGAATAGGTCTGTCAATTAAACGAGAAACCAAAACTTCACGTTCAGAAGGCTTGCCTTC
>JAZNVJ010000075.1:0-6592 GCA_045592765.1 Alphaproteobacteria bacterium
GCGGCAACAATTGCATTAACATAAGAAGGGTGCATTGTAAAATCTTTTTCTTCACGCAACGGGTGTTTATCTTGCGCCAGAATAACCGCAATTTTAGGCTTATCGGCAGAGCTTAAATCTGCTATTTGCACATAGGGTAAATATCCCTCAGCATATGCTTTGGCAACAACGTCGGCATTTAAGCTATAAACCTCATCATCATAACAAGGATAATTATCTTTGCCTAAATAAATTGTTTTATTTGTAGAGTTTTGGCAATGGTTCATTATAAGTCTTCTTTGTTTTATTACGTTTATGAATTTTGTTGAAAATACGCATAAACATACCTTCGTTCCAATCAGTGCTTTCTTTAGCATAAAGAGCCTCTGTCAGCTTGTCAAGCTCACAACGAAACTCCTTATCGTTAATCAAATTATCAATATCTTGAAGACTGACAATTGATTGATTGGGAAATTTTTCAGCTCCCCAAATTAAGAGCGCATTTCTTACTTGATACAAATCTTTTGCTTTAGCGGCATTAATTACTAATTTGTAGCTGTTTATTTTTCTGTAACGTATTAAATTAATAATTCCTAATATCAACAGGCACAAACCTATCCCAAGCAAAAAAGCTCCGCCAACTAACCAATATGAACTTTCTTGAATTACTTTTGCTTCTTTTTCAACAGAGGGGGCAGTGTCGATATTTTGCGGTTTTGTTTCAATATTTGTAGTTGTTTGCATTGTTCCGTCAACCATAATTTGCATTTTCGGCAAAACCGCTTTTTTGAAAGTTTTAGTTTTAACATCAAACCAATTAACACTTACTTCCTGCAAAGTTACTTCTCCGCTTTTTGTCGGAATATAAACATTGGCAATTTTCTCGGTAGATACAATTTTGCCGTTTTTAATATCCATTTGTGTTTGCGGTTTTTCGGGATATTGCTTTACTCCGTCTGTTTCTGCAAATTTAATATCCGGTAGTTGGCTATCAATTACTCCGCTTGCTTGCAGATAGATATTTCTGGTAACAGCTTCACCAACCCTAAATTGCGGTCTTTGGGGTACAAATTCAGCATATAGTTTAACTTCATCTGCCGGTAGCCACCAATTATTGGCATTTTCAGCTGGTGCGGGTAAAACCTCAATTTTTATCGGTTTAGCAGTTAGCACGACCGGATTTCTGGTCGCAAAAACATCATGCATGGCAAATCCGCTCATAAACATATCATCATCAAACAAATTTCTAAACGGATCACTACGTCTTTCTCTGGTCAGATAATACCCGTCAAAACGCACTGCCGGAATTTCGGTTAAACCGCTTTTTTGCGCAAATAAAGCATATTTAAATGTTATTTCTCTATAGGTTTGCCCATTTACGTTTTTGCTAACCACCACCGGCTCCCCCAGAGTTTTGATAATCCAATCATCATTATTGGCTAAAAAAGTCGGAGCACTACCTTGTAGTCCGCCGGTATCATAAATGGTTAGGGTGTAGTTTATTTGTTGTTGTACATAAGGTTTAGTGTTATCAACATCTCCTTTTATTTTAAATTTTGGCGAAACAGAAGATGTTTGTTGGTTATCTGAAGATACCTCTGCGCTTGCACCGGCAATAATTTCAATCGGTTTAGTTTGCATATTATCCAAGGTTATTGCCGGAATTATCAACTTACCGGTAGTATTTGGCATCAAAATCAAATTCCATTGTTGCGATTGCTGAGCGTTACCGTTGATAATATTGGTGCGATACGATGTTGCTACCGAATAAGTCGTAAAATCTTGATTAAGAGCACTAAAATCAGGCGACTTATTACTTCTTCCGTCTTTAAGCTCAATGGTGAGCAAAAAAGTTTCTCCGCTGGGAACATTATTACGATTAACTCTTGCCTCTAAACTTTGTGCCGATGCAGAAAAAATCGTAACTATTGATAGTACTAATGCTAAAATTACTTTTTTCATTTTTTTACTCTCTATTGTTTGTAGCGGTTAAGTTGATATTCTTTGCGAATAAACGCTCTCAGTAGTCCGCCGGCATCTTCGGGAATTTCTCGATATTGTTGTGCTCGAGCCTGAATTTTTTCATCATATTCTTCATCTTTATCACCTTTTTCCATTGCTCCGCCGATATTTTCGGATTGTTTTTGTTCTTCTTCTTTTTCTTCACCGATTGGAGTTGGTTGTTGCTGCGAATTTCCTTGTTGTTCCTGTCCTTTATCTTTGCTTGCTTCAGAGTTTTGCTGTTGTTCTTGCTGAGCATTTCCGGCCTGAGGTTTTTGCTCTTCTTTAGGCTGCTGTTGTTCCGGTTGTTGTTCGGGGCTGCCACCTCCGGCATCTTGTTGTTTATTGTCTTGTTGTTGATCTTGAGGTTGGTTTTGTTGCTGATTTTGTTGTTGGTTTTGCTGTTGTTCTTGTTGGCGTTTCAAATACTCCAGATTAAACTTAGCATCTTCATGTTGTGCATCTTGCTTTAGCACTTCTTCATATTTGGCAATAGCTTCTTTTATTTTGCCGCTTTTTGCTAAAGCATTGCCTTGATTATAGATGCTGCGAATATCGTTTCCCTTAGCAAATTCTTGGTAAGCACGTTCAAAATCACCTTGGCGATAAAGACTTGCACCTTTCCATTCCGGTTTATTAAATTTAATTTCGGCAGTTGCAAAATCATTATTGTTAAAAGCAATTAATCCTTCTTTATTATCATTGATAAAAAATCCGGCATAAGCATTGGTTGCGCTAAGCAAAATTGTAACTCCCAAAATTCCTTTGCGGAAGAAATAAAGACAACAAAACAACGGAATAACTAACATATAATATCCATAATCAAGCCAAATTGATTGCCAGTTTCTGCCTTCATTAACATTTTGCATCGGTTTGTTGATGATATTTGCCAGTTTTTTTACATCACTGTCATCACCGCTGAGTAACACATATTCACCACCACCGGCTTCGGCAATCAATTTGAGTTTTTCATTAACTTCTTTATTAATTGATAATACGTTAACGTTATACCCTTTAGCCTTAGCTTGTTTGGCATTTTGGAGTGCAATATCAAATCCTTGTCCGGCATCAGATGCAATCAGCAAAATCTCACCTTTGATATATTCTGCCGCCACAAACTTGTCTATTGCTAAAGATATTGCTCGATCAATCCTATCGCCATTTGTTGGCATAATATCAAAATTAACTGCCGGTAAAAGATTGATAATAATTTGCCCATCATCGCTAAACGGAGAGATTACAAAAGGTTCAGAAGTGTAAACCATCAATCCGCTTTGAGTTTCTTTTAAATTATTCAAAAGGTCTGTGATCTTAAATTTTGCTCTAGTCAGACGAGATGGGGTAATATCAGTATTATTCATGTCCGAAGACATATTCAAAGCAATCATCAATGGATTTTCAGCCTCCAAAGCCAATACTTCTTGTTTTTCCCAACTAGGTCCGGCTGCCGCAATGATTGCCCCCAACAATCCGATAGCTCCCATCCACATCATCAATTGACGTTGCTGAGATGAGCCTTTAACCAGTAGATATCCGATTAACTTAGGATCAATTACTTTTTCCCAAGATGATTTATTGCTTCCGGCTCTGATGTTTTTAAACATCCACCATAGTGGAATAATTAACAAAACTAACCACCAAGGGCGTAAAAAATGAAAAGCAATCATCCACTCAACCATTATTTACCCCTCCATATAACCAAACCTAAAGCCATTGCCGTAAATATCGCAGCCAACAACGGAATATAAAACAAATCTTTGCGTTCACGAATATATTTAGTCGGAGTATCATTTGCTTCCAAGCGGTCAATAAGGTTATATATTTTTTGCAAATCTGTAGCATTTTCTGCTCTAAAATATTCTCCTTTGGTTGCACTGGCGAGAGCTTTTAATCCTCTCTCATCAACACCGGAGTTTAAACCAGCAAAAAGTCCCATAAAAGCATTGCGTGATCCCACACCGATAGTGTAGGTTTTTATACCTTCTTCTTCAGCTAACTTGATTGCTTGAGGCAAAGATAGGCTACCGTCATTACTTTCACCGTCGGTTAAAAGAATAATAGCCTTATCACTGGTTTTAGATTTTTTATCTTTAAGATGTTTAAGAGCCAATCCGGTTGCATCTCCCAAACTGGTCGAATCTCCGGCCATTCCGGCATCCATAGCCCATAAAATATCAATCAAAGATTTTTTATCATAGGTGAGGGGAGCTTGCAAATATGCTCGAGTGCCGAATAAAATAAGTCCGACTCTGTCATTGGCTCGTTTTTTTACAAAATCTGCGGCGGTAATTTTAACCGCACTGAGTCTGTCAATTCTGCGATTGTTAATACTAAAATCTTGTGCCAACATAGATGTTGATATATCCAATACCAACATAATATCTCGGCTTTCGCTTTTAATACGTATCGGTTCTCCGACCCATTGCGGACGAGCTGCTGCAATAACAAGCAAAAACCATACTAGATACAAAAACCAAAATTGTCTGGAATATCCGGTTTCCTGATTAGCTCTACCCATTCGCCAAATGCTTCCGGATTTGATGGATATTTTTTCCAAGTCGGCAATGAATGGAACTTTAAGCGCATCACCGTGCAAGCCTTTTATTGCCGGCATAATCATCCGCCACAAAAAAGGCAAAAACAAAAGCAAAAAGGCATATGGATAAGCAAATTGATTCATAAATTTTCTCCTATCCATTCTCGGCAAAATTGTCTCAGTCGTACCACATCTGCACGTTCAAAACCTTTGCTGTTTGATGGAATAAAGGGAGCATTTAACAGTAATTCGGCAGTTTTTCCGGATAAGGGCTTTTTAGTTTTGGAGTTCAAAAACTTGAGCCATTCTTCACCGCTTAGCGTGATAGCTTCTTTGTATTTTAACACACATATTCGGCGTAAAATGGCAGACATTTCAACCGCAGAAGATATTGAATCATTGCAATAAATATTTTGCAATAAATGTAGAGCATAAATTTTTTTGGATTTAATTCTAAACAACTTCCAAAAATAAATTGCTAAAATAATGCCTAAAATAACCGCCAAAATAATCCCCCAACCATATCCAGGCGGAAAAGCTGAAACTCCATCTGGTAAATGAATATCTCGTAATTCAGGCAAGTTATTATCCGGCATAAGAAATGATTCTCCAAATTATATTATCGCTAACTAAATTTAAGAATTATTTGCACAAATATCAAGAGTTATTAATTTTCATATGAATTTAATATATAAAAAAAGAACAGGTAGTGTAATGATAATACCCGTTCCTTAAAATTGTTGATATTATTTTATTTTCCGAAAATGCCGAGGTTTTTGATTTTGTCTTTTACTTCGCCAACAACATTGTTGAGGTTTTTTTCGGCAACTCCTTTAATGTTTTGCAAACCATCTTTAACAACGGTTTCGGTAGCTACAGATAATATTTTATTCAATATTTTAACAAAAGAAGTAATGATGTTTTCACCTTTTTTATTATTTTTTGGTGCTCCGATATCGGTTAGGGTTATTTCAGGCAATTTAACATCTATAAGACCTTCATCACCGGGGATTGCGGTCACCGCCTTGAGTTCACCTTCTTTAATTGTAACTTTTTTGATGATAACATTTTTAGACGAAGTTTTTTCTTCTTTTTTATCTTTAGTTGCTTCTTCTTTTTTCTTATTAGCCTCCGGAGCAGAAGATGTAGTGTTTTTGCTAATGTTTTCTTGTAATTGTTTAATGTTGTTTTGGGTTAAAGAAAGCATTTCATAAGTAATAACCGGTTTATCAACAGTGATATCATTAATGATAATTGTATTTGAGAACAAACTTTTAACATCAAGTTTTACAGATACTCCACCCAAGGAGAGAAGATATGGACTTTTGTAATTTTTGGGGTTAGCAATGGTGAAACCACCGATTGAAGCAGATCCTGCAAAAGGAGATAAATTAAAACTTTTTAAGACAACTTCTGTGCCAACAATTTGTGAGCCTATTTTATTAACAGCTTTCTTTACGATAGCACCAAGAGAAATCCAAACGGCAACGATAGCTACAACAACTACAGCCAATAGTCCTAAAAATATCTTTTTTTTCATGATTTTGCTCCTTTAATTAATATTGTTTAGAATTGTATAACATTTGCGACATTTGGCAAGAATATTTTTTACAAAAAAGTTGTTGCAAATAAAAAAAATAGAGTCTATATTCCCCTTGTTACAAACGATGCGTGCGTAGCTCAGTTGGTAGAGCAACTGACTCTTAATCAGTGGGTCCGGAGTTCGAACCTCCGCGCGCGTACCAACAAAGACAGCCACCCTTGCGGTGGCTTTTTTGTTGGTTATAAGCGCTAGGTGAGAACTCCGGAAAAAGGAGTTCGACTACAAGCAATAGGCGAGACGGAAGTATCGCCGGTTTTGCTCAAAGAGCAAAAATTGCGCCCGTGCGACGAAGTCAACCTCCGCGCGCGTACCAGTTTTAGAGAAGTGGCTATCATTGAGATAGTCACTTTTTTTGTATCTTGTATTAGGGTTCGACCTCCTTCGGAGTTCATCTGGTTCGTAAGCTCTACCCTAACGGGTAATCGCTAACTCACTGCGGTCACTCGGTTTGTAACATTTGCTTGGTTGGCTTT
>JAZNVJ010000076.1:0-3127 GCA_045592765.1 Alphaproteobacteria bacterium
ACTTTGTATAAAAAAATCATTTATAATTATGTCTTTACCTAATTTATTCTTCAACAACGAAGAAACCTCTTCACCAGCAGCTGTGTTTTGAAAAAATAACGCAACTTTTTCATATTTTTTATTTTGAATAAATTTAATAAGCATTTCTGTTAGCTGATAATCTAGTACTAAATTTTGAAAATTATAGTATCCTTTGGATGCTATTGGCAAATGAGAATGATGAAAAGCAATAGTCTTATTGTTTTCAGCTATTGAATTGACAGCTAAAGCATTTGATGCCAAAGCAGTTATAAGCATTGATACCTTATCAACATTGATAAGTTTTTGAGCATTTAAAGCTGCTTTTTGAGGCATCATTTGATCATCTTCTATTATTAAATGGTACATAAAAGTATTATTATTGCGCTTGTTTATATCTTCGATAGCTAGAAGAGCACCTTTTTTTAAAACATTTCCTAAATAGGCCATATTTCCACTCAAAGGCAAGGTTGCGCCGATTTTTACTACCGGTTTTGTGTTTTCTTTCGGGGTTTCTGGCTTTTCTCCACAGGCAGTTAATGCTGTTGCCATCACTATACTTAATATAAATTTCTTCATTTTTTATCCCCTTTTTACATCCTGTAATTACCAAACAAACCTTGTGGTTTGAATATCATCATCAACAGCAACATTGCACCATAAATAATTTGTTGCATTTGAGCGGCTGTTTCATAGGGCAAACCGATAAAACGCAAAATCTCGGGCAAAGATATAAGAATCAATGCTCCAATCACACTTCCTCTGGCAGAGGACAATCCGCCGACAATAATAATTGTAAACAAGAAGATACCTTCTTTAAGCTGAAACGTTGAAGGGTCGATAAAAGCAATATAGCTGGCAAAAAACGAACCTGCTATTCCCGATAAAGCCGCAGACAGCACAAAAATCACACTTTTATAATATTTGGTTTTGTATCCCATGATTTGTGTAAGTTTTTCATCTTCACGCAATGCCTTTAACACACGTCCAAACGAAGAACGGTCAATCCACCAATAAATTGCAAAAATCACAAGGGTAAAGACTAAGGTCAGCAATAAAAATGCTGAATTTGAATAAAAGGTATATCCGGCGATTTCAGGCTTTCCGATTCCAAAAATTCCCAAAGGTCCGTTGGTTACAGACTTCCAGTTCAACAAAATCGAAAAGACGATAATCGATAATCCGGCCGATACAATGGCATATATATCACCTTGGAAACGAGCCAAAATTTTACCGACTACAAAGGCAATTACCGCATTTATAACCATACCCAACAAAATGGTTGTAAAAAAGCCAAGTCCTAGTGACGTCATACCGATGGCTGTTGCATAAGCGCCGATTCCATAAAACGCCGCTTGAGCCAAAGAAACCAGCCCACTCATACCAACCACCAAGTTAAGCGACAACGCCAACATTGAATATATACCAAATAAAATTGCCAGATTAATTAAATATTCCATATGTTTTTCCTTTGTTTCGCAGAAATTGCTTTCCTTTATATTATTCCAATACCAAAGGCTTTCCGTCTTTATATGTGCGAAGTGTTGGAGGTGTCTTAATCAAATTGTTATCACTGACAACACAATTACCACCGATGCATTCAAATTTCTTTGTATTTTTTATGTAATTAATCAAATCATTTGTTGATGGTTTAATATTTTCACTAGGAGTATTTTCATATGAATTAACAATCAAATTAAAGATGTTATAATTTACTCCGGCACCATAGATATTGGTCAAATCATATTCTTGCGAAACTTCATCAATGAACTTCTGTGAGCCTAAAGTTAAACTGAAACAAGTAATACCATTGTATAAATCATTGTTATTGCCTAAATCAATTCCTTGACCTAAGATATATTGGTTTTCAATATTGGCGTCATGTAATTGTTTAACAATGATATCAGTCTCGGGCGGAAAAGCAGAAACATAGTAATGAGTGAAACCTTCTTTTTTCAATTTCTCAATCAATATTCTAAAATCTCTTTCTCCGGGATTAAAAACATTTAAACTTGTTCTAATGTTTTCTTTTTTTAACTTGCTTTCTAAAATTTCCATCATTTGTGCAGCGTTAGAAAAATTAACCGATATTATGGCAATATCTGATATATTTTTACTTTTTATCACTTCAATAATTTTGCTTTGCAGTTCTTCGATTGATGTTCCTTGAACAAAACTTGTTTTTCCTAAAGGTTTTAAATCTGCTTTTTGAAAGGTTCCGCAAAAATGTAAAATATCTTTATTCTCAGAAATCGGAGCCACAACATATCCCATTCCGTTTAAAAATGTGATAACAACATCAACTTTATCTTGGTACACAAGCTTGTTTGCTGCTTGAGCCGTAGCAGAAGTTGTACCTAAATTGTTTTCGAATATTAATTCGTAATCATATTTAAGATTTTGTGATTTATTTTCTCTTTGCGCTTTAAGTAAACCTGATTTACATGCTTCACCTAATGAAGCCGAATTACCTGTCAAAGGTAAAATAGCCCCAATCTTCACAACAGGTTTTTCATTCTCCTTCGAAGTTTCGGCTTTTTCGCCGCAGGCGGTCAACGCTGTTGCCATCAATATACTTAATAAAAACTTTTTCATCTTTCATTCCTTTCTTTTTTATTTTGCCAATATTACTTCGCTTTCGCTCGTAATGACTTTTTTATTGGTTGTCATTGCGAGGGGCTTGCCCCCGTGGCAATCTCGGCCTTATTCCTCTATTTCAACAATCTTACCATCTTTAATTAATCTGATGCTTGCTTCACTATCAACATTTTGCTCTTCTTTATCTAAGTTAAGTTGTCCTAATGGCGATATTATATTGTTTACAGAACTCATGTTATTGATAAAATCTTCAGCACTTGGTTTATTTTCTGATACAAAAGTTTCATAATTATTTACGACCACTTGCAATAAGGTATAAAAATTTTCAGCAAAGTTTGTTATGTCTTCACCAAATGTTTTTTTATAGTCGCTTAAAAAGTTTTTATCAGCAAAAGCAACGTCAATATACCACAATCCTTCAGCCAAGCTCTCGTCTTTTAAGAACGAAAAAGATTGTATACCTACAATGGGTTTATCAAAATTATTTTGTTTTGCTTGTTTCATAAAAATA
>JAZNVJ010000077.1:0-4098 GCA_045592765.1 Alphaproteobacteria bacterium
GTAATCTCGGCTTTATTAATTTATTTTGCCGAGATTGCTTCGAAAATCAAAGATTTTCTCGCAATGACAATTGGGGGCTAGTGCTCCTCGCAATGACAATTGGGGTGCTAAAGCTCCTCGCAATGACAGTAAAACAGAAAAATGTCATAGCGAGCTCCTTACTTCCTTGTCATCCCGGAGTCGATAGTTGGTGAACGCAAACGAAGTGTTGCGTGAACCTTACGGGACGAGGAGGACCCTTTTAAAGGGAGTGCCCAGCCTGTCGAGGGATCTCAAGAGATGTTTCGACTACGCTAACGCTCCGCTCAACATGATATAAAATATAAAATGTCATTACGAACGAAGTGAAGTAATCTCGGCTTTATTAATTTATTTTGCCGAGATTGCTTCGAAAATCAAAGATTTTCTCGCAATGACAATTGGGGTGCTAAAGCTCCGCTCAACATGACATAAAAAGTAGCTCAACATAATAAAAAAAAGAGGCTTGGTTTCCCAAGCCTCTTTCTAATCACTAATGACTAATCCCTTACGCCTAATGACTAATTAAATCGGCATTTGCATAATTGTATTATATGCTTTGATGGCAGTATCTCGTACAGCAACAACAGTTTCTAAAGCTGTTTCGGCACTGGCAACTGCTAATACCACATCTTGAATGTCTGCTTTGCCTTGAATACCTTTTAAAGTCATGGTTTCAGCTTGTTTATGAAGATTTGTTGTATCTTCAACCACAGATTTGATAACATTACCAAAATTTGCTTCATTTTCTATTTTGGCGGCATCTGTTGCAATTTTTTGTTCTTGTCCGGAAATGCGACCTAGAGCTTGTTGATAGGCGTTTAGAGCGCTAGAAATGCTACTTACCATGGTTTAGTCCTTTCTATTTTAATATATCCAGTACACTAGAGTTCATCTCACGAGCGGTTTTAAGCATATTTAAATTCGCATCATAAGCTCGTTGAGCTTCTTTCATATCCATCATTTCGATTAGAGGGTTTACATTGGGCAAAGATATATAACCTTGAGCATCAGCTCCGGGGTGGTTGGGGGCATATCTTTTCTCAAAAGGAGAATTGTCTTTAACAACCTTATCCACTCGCACCATTTGAGCACCGGTTTCTTTATCTACGTAGTTTTGAAAACTAACAACCTGACGACGATAAGGATCTTCTCCGGGGGTGGTAGAAACCGAGTCGGCATTGGCCATATTTTGAGATATAACCTTGAGACGTTCGGCTTGAACTCTCATTCCTGAGGCGGCAACATCTGCACTTATGTTCAAATCTCCGGCCATTGATTAACTCCTTACCTAAGCACTAATCTTGGTGGTGGCAATCTTCATCAAATTTTTGTATTTATTGAAGATTGTAATCATGCGTTTATATTCACTGCTAACTTTGCTGGCTTCATTCATTTGTTGTTCTAAGATAACTCCGTTGCCGTCAATGGTAAGAGCTTCTGAAGGTTGAGGAGTATATACCTGATAAGAACTGTTATTTTGTGAAGAAGGAAAACCTTGTAAATGTTTGGAATTTGTGGTTGCAAGCTTTAATCCGGCAGAAGCTGCGGAAGAAATTTCATCAGCAAATGTTGGTTTTTGAATATCTCGAGCCAAGTATCCGGGGGTGCTGGCATTAGCAATATTTTCGGCAATAATCTGCTGACGTGCAGAAAGATATTGCATATTTTGCTGCGCCATATTGAAAACCGAAAGATTTTTCAAATCCATAGTTAAAATTCCCCAATTAAAAGTTATGTGTCCCCACACATAACAGACATGCAAAAGTTATGCCAACTAAAGTTCTTGTCTTTTTTATCTATGAGATATAAATTAAAACTATCAGCATAGGAGCTTTTGATGTCTGAAGAAGATGATAAACTAACTGAAAAAAATTACAACACCACCACCGACTTTTCCACAACGGATTATGCGGTGGCGTTGCAGTATGACAAAGATAAACATAATGCTCCAGTGGTTGCCGCCAAAGGGCAGGGTAATGTTGCAGCAAAAATTATTGAGCTTGCAAAAGAAAATGGAATAGAAATCAGGCAAGATGCAGATTTAGTACAAATCCTAAAGTTGGTTAATATAAATGAAGAAATTCCTATGGAAGCATTTGCCGCAGTAGCAGAAATATTATCTTATATTTATGCGCAAAATAAATAATTAATCTTTTTGCAAAATACAAATAAAAAATCCGTCAGTGTTGGTGGTTAAAGGTGACATTCTTAGCATTTGCAAATTGTGGTGAGGATAAGGAGTATCTATATATCTGCTCCATATTTGACTAATATCAATAAGGCTAAACTCCGGATGAGCTTGAGTGAAACGAGTGATAATATCTTCATTTTCAGATTTGAGAACAGAGCAGGTTATATAAATTATTCTACCACCGCTTTTTACTTTGGGAGCGGCAATTTCTAAAATTTCCATTTGAGTTTTATTAAGGTATTTTAGCATTTCCGGTGTAAGGCGAAATTTTGCATCTGGTGAACGTCTCCATGTTCCGGTTCCTGAGCAGGGGGCATCAATGATGAATCTGTCAAATTCTTTATCGCTTCCGGCGATAATATCGGTCAATTCAATATTTTTTATACCCAGACGAGCCATTCGAGGTTTGATAGCCTCCAGACGTTGAGTACTAATATCGTGAGCAATAATTTTTCCATTGTTTTGCAAAATATCGGATAAAGCTAAACTTTTACCTCCGGCTCCGCAGCAATAATCAATAATTTTATGTTCTGGCTTAACATCACATAAAATAGCGGCTATTTGAGATGCTTCATCTTGAACTTCAAACATGCCTTCTTGATATGTCGCAAGATTATTGATGTTAACTCGTTCGGATAATCTAAATCCTTTGGGAGAATAAGGGGTTGGAACAGCATCAACACCTTCTTGACGGAGGCGATTTATTATTTCTTCCGGAGAATGATTATGAGCTCTAAAATCAGCTGTTGCCGGTTTGTTTAACTCTTTGCAAAAATCTAAATTATTAATTTGCTCGAATAACCACTGCGGACACTCTGCTTCAACATGTGGGGGGTAAGGTGTGTTGTTTTCGGTTTGTAGCCATTTTTCTTCTTCATTATTCAATGGTTGCAGTCCATATTTGCTACCATCAAAAACAGATGCCAGTTTGTCTTTTATATACCAAAGTAAAATTTTTCGAGCTTCTGTGCTTTGGCAATCAAATTCTAATTTAAGTCGATTGCGAATTATATTCCAAACTTCTTCACAAATAAAACGTCTGTCTTTAGAGCCAATGTATTTGCGTGCTCGTATATATTCATTAATGATATTATCAGCCGGTTTTTTATCGGCAAAAATATCGCTTATTAATTCAAAAATAGCTTGATATCTGGCTCCTGTTTGCATAGCTAAATATCCTTTTTGAAGCCTTGACAAATAAGATATGTTTCAGGTGATGATGTTCTACTGGCATCGGGTTTAAAATGGGTTACTTTACTGAAATGTTTTTTGGCGTCACTAAGTAAAGATGTTTCTGCTCCGCCTTGAAAAACTTTTGCAATAAAAATTCCGTTTTTAGCAAGAACTTCTTTGGCAAATTCATAAGCGGCTTCGACTAAGCCGATGGTTCGTAAATGGTCGGTTTGTTGGTGACCGGTTGTGTTTGCCGCCATATCACTCATCACAATATCTGCTTCACCATTGAGTAAAGATTTAAGCTTATCAGGAGCTTCAGGTAATGTAAAATCTTGACAAATAAGGGTTGCTCCTTCAATAGGAGCTGTTTCTAAAATATCAATACCGATAATTTGTCCAGTTCCTTTATTTCGCTGAACAGCAATTTGAGTCCAACCACCGGGGGCACAGCCTAAGTCAACTATGGTCTTTCCTTTGCCTAAGAATTTGTATTTTTCATCTAATTGAATAAGTTTAAATGCTGCTCGTGAGCGATAGCCCAAACGTTTTGATTCAGCAACATAAGGATCATTTAACTGACGCTCTAACCATTGATTGGACGATTTTTTGCGATATTTGGATGTTTTTACCTTAACCGCCAATTGATGGCGACCGGTAATAGCTTTAGCTGACGATGTTTGTTTTTTCATTGGCAATATCTTTTTCTATCA
>JAZNVJ010000078.1:0-4172 GCA_045592765.1 Alphaproteobacteria bacterium
AGCCATACACTCAGATAAAATTTTTGCCTTATATGTTGCCTCTTGCTTACCTGCTAAACGAGCCTCAACATTTTGACTGGAATCGATTAAGCAATCCATCTTTTCATTATCATCTTCATCACCTATAGAAACATTTAATGAAGAATCGCCAACAAGACGAACATTCATCTCTTTAACTTCAGCCTCTTCAACAACAAGTTCTTTAGCAATAGTCTTAATTGTATCCGGTTCAAGTTCTTTATTGTCATAGATACCTAAACGAGCTTTAATTCGAGACAAATTATAAAACAACTTCTTTTGAGCTGCTTTGGTTCCAATCTTAACCAATGACCATGAACGCAATACATAGTCATTTATTGATGCTTTAATCCACCAAATTGCATAAGTAGCCAAACGTACTTTCTTACTTAAATCAAATTTCTTAACTGCTTGCATTAACCCGATATTAGCTTCGGATATAATATCGGCTAAAGGCAAACCATATCTGCGATAGGTAAAGGCTATTTTTGCTGCTAAGCGAAGATGGGAGGTTACCAACATTTGGGCCGCTTGCATATTGCCATTTTGTTGAAAATCAACAACTAACTCTTGTTCCTGCTCCTCAGAAAGAAGCGGGAATTTTTTTATCTGTTCAAGATATGAAACTAAACTGTTGTCATTTACCAATGCCGGAAGATTGGAAGATGTTTTGACCACCAATTCAGAACCTATACTCATATTATACATAACCTCATTTATTTATTAACAAAATTTAATATAAGCATTACATCCACAATTACAACTAGAGTGGGTTTTAATATTATATTTGTTCAAGATGAAAATCAAGAAACTTTTATTATTTTTTGTAGATAAATTGTAGAATCTTATCTGCATTATAACCAATAATATCAATTAATATTTCATTATTGGAATTATAGCGTTGTAACAAATAAACTTTATGCTTAAGAACCGGATTATCACTAACACAAATAGCAAAATCTTTATCATGCATACCTTTGTTGATTTTCTCAGAGACTAATAATTCTGCAAGTTTTCTATTTTCATCAGCATTAAAACTATCTAAGGGCAATGAAATAAAGTTGGTTAAATGCTTTTGAGCTAAAACACGATGCCGATAGTTAATAATACTCTCATTTTTCTCTATTTTATCGCCTGAAGAGATAATAGACATTAATCTATCTTGTAAAATTTTATCATCACAAGCTAAAAAAACAGGATTATCTTCATCAGTATTATTATTATCTGCAGATATTACTTTTATGATATCTGTTGGATTTCCAAATAAATCATAAGGATTTGCATCTTCTTGAGCCCAGCTTAAACGTCCAAACAAACATATAGCGAGAAGCATTAAAAGGCGCATACAAACCTCCTAAAAATTAACCGATTTGGGCGTTCTCGGGAACGGAATTACATCACGAATATTGGCAATACCGGTAACAAACATCATCATCCGCTCAAAACCCAAACCGAATCCGGCATGAGGAACTGAACCATAACGACGAGAATCCAAATACCAACCATAATCATCTTCATGCATTCCGTTTTCTCTGATTCTTTTTACCAAAACATCGTAGCGTTCTTCTCTTTGGGAGCCGCCTATCAACTCGCCAATGCCCGGAACTAATACGTCCATTGCGGCAACAGTTCGACCATCATCATTAAGGCGCATATAAAATGCTTTAATTTCTTTAGGATAATCACGAACTATAACCGGACGTTTGAAATGAACTTCTGCTAAATAACGTTCATGTTCGGTCTGCATATCAATACCAAATTCAGGTTTATATTCAAAGCTATGTCCAGATTTTTTCATAATTTCAATAGCTTCCGCATAAGTAATTCGGGCAAAACCATTGTCTAACACATTATGCAATTTAGCCAACAAACCAGGCTCTACAAACTTATCAAACAAAGCCAAATCATCGGCACATTTCTCCAGTACATGAGCAATACAAAACTTAACCATATCTTCGGCTAAGTCCATATCATCGTGAATGTCTGCAAAAGCCATTTCTGGCTCAATCATCCACAACTCCGCTGCATGTCTGGTGGTGTTGGAATTCTCTGCCCTAAAAGTAGGTCCAAACGTATAAATATCGCCTAAAGCACAAGCATACATCTCACCATTCAATTGACCGGAAACAGTTAATCTGGCTTCTTTACCAAAAAAATCTTGAGAATAATCTATTTTGCCGTCTTTAGTACGAGGAGGATTATTAATGTCTAAAGTTGTAACCTGAAACATCTCCCCTGCCCCTTCACAATCAGAAGCAGTAATAATAGGAGTGTGAACATATCTGAAGCCACGTTCGTTGAAAAATTTGTGAATTGCATAGGATAATTCTGAGCGAACTCTAAAAGCGGCACCATATTTATTTGTTCTCGGACGTAGGTGAGCAATTGTGCGCAAATATTCATCAGTATGCTTCTTTTTCTGTAAAGGAAAATCTTCTGGAGCAAGGCTATATATCTCGATATCAGATGCTAACAACTCATATTTTTGATTTCCACCTTGAGAGGGAACAAGAGAACCTTTAACCGCAATTGATGAACCGGTAGTAAGTTTTTTTATATCTTCATAATTACTAAGACTATTATTTGCAATAACTTGAATATTTTTTAGGGATGAACCGTCATTAACTTCAACAAATGAAAAATCTTTGGCATCACGACGTGTTCTAACCCAACCTTTGGCAAGCACTTCGGCAATTGGTTGCTCGGCAGCAACAAGCTCCACAATCTTAGTTCTTTTTAGCATTATTTTCTTTTTCCTTTAATTTTTAAACCTATAATTGAGCGCACTATATTATAATTTTCTGTAGATGTCTAGCATTGACAATTAATATTCTACAGATTAGATTTAAAATAATTTTTATGAAAGGAGGAAATATGAAAAAATATTTATCTGTCTTAACCCTTCCATTAATGATAACTCTTAATGCTTGTACTGCTGATATCGGGGCTAATGATTATTATGCTTCAGGTGCTAATACCGTTACATCTACCAGAGCTTGTACGGTTGTCAGCTTACGTCCGGTTACGGTAAAAAGCAATGACAACAATGCAGGAACATTGCTTGGCGCCGCTGCCGGAGGTGTTGCCGGTTCAGCAATCGGCGGAGACAGCACTGCACATATTTTAGGAGCAATCGGCGGGGCTGTTGTGGGAGGAATTGCCGGAGATGCCGCACAAGGACAATTGTCTAAACAAACAGGATTTGAATATGTTGTACGGTTGGATAATGGTAGCATGGTAACTGTTGTACAAGGTAATGATGTCTACATTCAGCCGGGACAGCGTTGTTTGGTAATTTATGGCCGACAAGCTAGAGTTATACCATACAATTAGTCATTAGTGATTAGATTGGGGCTTGAAAATCAAGCCTCATTTTTTAGAGATAACTGATATTTGTTTAATGCTAAGAAATTATTATTTACAACTGTTTATAACAATAGAATATAGATTTTTGATCTGTTGGAATATTATTTTCGTTCCACATAAACCACTGATAAGAACTAACGCCATTGCTGTTTTCAATCTCGGTTGCTATCACACTATAGATATCTGTTTGAGGTGATGCGTAAGCACCATTTAGAGTTTGATAATTTCTAACCGGAGATCTTATTCCTGCATTGTCATCAAGCCAAAAAAACTGAAGATCATTATAGAAGGATTCTACTACAGATGTATATGGTCCAAAAACAAATAGTGAATATCCCATGTTTTCACATGTTGTTGTAGCATTAATTGCTGTATCTCTTTCTATTCCTCCCCATAAAGCATAAGCGTTATTGGTGTTGCTATTCTTAAAATATACCCCTATAGCTTTATTGGCAACTGTTTCATAACCTTCATAAAATGAGCAAGTACCATCCTCAAAAACTAAAGCTCCATTAGTGCAAGTAGTTGGTGGAGATTTGTAGAAAGTTCGATTATCACCACATCCTGGAGTACAAGTATCCGTGCAATCGGCATTATCCTCACAAGATGATAAGTTATATCCCGAGCCCTCACAATCATTTGGGATACAAGTTTTACATTCCGTACAGCAATCAGAGCAACCGCTATAAGTTTTGGCACAGCCATAATCACAACTTGTAACACAGGCGTTTTCACTTTGAGCCTTATTGCAAGGGTCTTGAGTACATTTACTATAACGAGTTCCGCTA
>JAZNVJ010000079.1:0-8231 GCA_045592765.1 Alphaproteobacteria bacterium
CAAACCTTGTCGAAGCATCTCTTGAGATCCCTCGACTGCGCTAACGCTCCGCTCGGGATGACAGAGAGGGGGAGCTCGGGATGACAGAGAGGGGAAATATCCCTAATAACTAATTTTTCACCCCTATCCTAACCTTTCCCCATCAAGGGGAAAGGGACTAAAAAAGGTGCTGACCTTGTACAACAAAAAAGCTCCGATAAAAATCGGAGCTTTTTCGGTTAACGAGACAAGCTTAAACCAATTTAAGGTTACCGGCAACAGTCTTGCCTCTTTCGGTCATCAGCTCGTAGCTAATCTTGTCGCCCTCATTTAGAGTGCGCATACCAGATTGCTGAACGGCTGAAATATGTACGAAAACATCTTGTTCACCTTCATCAGGGGTAATAAAACCATATCCCTTACGTTTGTTAAACCATTTAACTGTTCCTGTTGCCATTGTAATATCCTCATAAAAAACAGGTTGATAACCAAGGTTTAAACACTAAAAGTGCCCTCCCTTATAACTATCTTATCGGTGGTGAAGCAATTGTTTTCACAAAATTTAGCAAAGCCACTTAGGTTAGTTATTATTAGTAGTTTACTCCAAAGATTTTAGTTTGCAAGTCATTTTTATGAATAATTTGTTATTAGGAAGAGCGGGAAACCAAACCCATTTTAGTCATTAGGCGGAAGTAATTAGGGGGGGGATTGTAGCGAGAGTGTCATGCTGAGCCTGTCGAAGCATCTCTTGAGATCCCTCGACTGCGCTAACGCGCCGCTCGGGATGACAGAGAGGGGGGGCTCGGGATGACAGAGAGGAAAAGCGCCCAAAGTGCTCAGGCTGTACTCAAACTCTTCTAAGTCAATTGTCATTGCGAGGAGCGTTAGCGACAAAGCAATCTCGGCTACTTGTTTATATTTTGCCGAGATTACTTCACTTCGTTCGTAATGACATTTTTTCTGTTATGCTGAGCTTGTCGAAGCATCTTTTGAGATCCCTCGACTGCGCTAGCGCTCCGCTCGGGATGACAATAAGGGGAGCTCGGGATGACAATAAAGGGAAATATCCCTAACAACTAATTTTCTCACCCCTATCCTAACCTTTCCCCATCAAGGGGAAAGGAATTAAAAAAGGGAGCTAACCTTTCACCATCAAAGGGGAATGGGATTAAAAAAGTGGCTAACCTTCCTCCTTTTATTCCTCACCCTTGACGGGAAAGGATTTAGGTGAAGTGCTTTAATCCGTACAGGCCATGCTCAAATTGTTCTAGTGTTTCTATTTATGGTTATCCTAAAACCAATACAATTATTAAAAATAAAAACTTTAACTTAATTTACGAATAGCAATATCAAGACGATTTAAACTCTCTTCTTTACCTAAAATAACTGCCAACTCCGTAGCCCCTCCGGGAGTGGTTTCTTTGCCACTCAAAGCAATACGTGCAGGGTAAAGAATCTGACCGTTTTTAACCCCCAACTCTTCGGCTAACGCTTTTAGCCTCTCAAATAAAGCCTCATTGTTCCAATCTGCTTGAGAGCTCAAAATCTCTTTAATCTTCGGAAGAACGTTTTTGGCAACTTCAGCATCTGTTTTCATCTTTTTATTACTATAAAGCTCAAGGCTGTATTCCGGCAAAGATTTTATAAAATCTATCTGCTCTGTAATTTGAGCTAAGGTTTCTACACGTGGTTGCAAGGTGCGGCTCAAAGCTTCTAAATTAACATTAGCCGGTATATCATCATAATATGGTAAAGCTAATTTATGAAATTCCTCAGCACTCAAGGCTCTGATATAACATCCATTCATCCAGGTTAATTTGGCAATATCAAAAATGGCCGGCGAACGACTTAATCTATCAATACTGAAAACTCTTTTTAAATCATCCAGAGAAAAAATTTCTTCTTCTGTTCCAGGGTTCCAACCAAGCAATGCTATATAATTTATTATAGCTTCAGGCAAGTAGCCTTTGGCAACCAAATCTTGGAAAGAAGCATCACCATTGCGCTTGGAAAGCTTATGTTGAGCATCTTTCATTACCGGCGGAACATGAACATAAAATGGATGTTGCCAACCGAAATCTTCATAAATAAGATTATATTTAGGAGTTGATGAAATATATTCATTGCCACGAACAACATGAGTAATATTCATCAGATGATCATCCACAACATTGGCAAAATTATATGTCGGTAAACCATCTGATTTGAGCAATACACCTTCATCTAACTCATCATAATCTATCTCAATATCACCATAGACCTCATCGTGATATTTTGATTTGCCTTTTTTATTAATGGTTTGACGAATTACATAGGGCTCACCGGATGCAATCCTTTTCTTTGCCTCTTCTAAAGACAAATGCTTGCAAGGATCTTGAAATTTAATGTTTTGAGTTTCATCTTTTTCTTCATCTGCTTCTGATTTAGAACAAAAGCAATAGTGAGCCCCCCCTAATTCTACTAATTTGTGGGCATATTCAGCGTAAAGAGGTTTGCGTTCGGATTGAACATACGGCCCATAATTACCGCCGATATCCGGCCCCTCATCCCAAAACATACCAACGGTTTTAAGAGTATTGTAAATAATCTCGGTTGCACCTTCAACATAGCGTTTTTGATCTGTATCTTCGATACGCAATAAAAAATCTCCGCCATTGGCTTTGGCTATCAGATATTCATAAAGTGCAGTACGTAAATTTCCGATATGCATATATCCGGTAGGTGATGGTGCAAAACGAGTTCTTATTTTCATATTTAGTGTTCCTTATTATTGTTAATTGTTTTTTTGAGATCCCTCGACAAGCTCGGGATGTCAATGGGGTGAGCTCATGGTGATAGCAAAACATCGGCGGCCGCACTTGCTTCATCACTTATAGTTGCTCCTGCCAGCATTCTTGCGATTTCTTCTCTTCGATCGCTATTGCTTAATTCTGTAACATAGGTTGTTGTTATGTTATTCTGAGTGCACTTTTCAACTTTGAAATGATGCTGTCCTTGAGCCGCCACTTGCGGAGAGTGGGTTACCACCAAAATCTGAACATCGGTTCCAAGCCTATTTAATCTCTCGCCAACAGCTTGAGCTGTCGCTCCACCAATACCGGCATCAACCTCGTCAAAAATCATTGTGCCGACAGATGAACTTTGAGCTAAATTAACCTTTAATGCCAACATAAAACGAGCAAGTTCCCCTCCTGAAGCTATTTTTCCTAAAGCTCCCTGAGGAGAATTAGGATTTGTTGAAACTGTGAAATTAACACTATCGTATCCACCTGCACCCCAAAGATTTTCTGACTGTTTTTCTATCTGAGTTATAAAACGAGCTTTCTCCATTTTTAGAGGTGGTAACTCCTGCATAATTTTTTCATCTAATTGTTGAGCAATTTCTACTCTGGCTGTATGTAAACTCCCTGCGCTCTCTAAGTAAGCAAGGCGCTTTTCTTGCTCAACCTTACGAAGAATAGTAAGATGTTCCTCTCCCAACTCAATATTATTTAAACGATGTTGAAACTCTGCCAATGTATCTGACAATTCATCTACAGCAACCCCATGTTTGCGAGCTAAATCTTTGAGCGCAAATAAACGACTATCAATATTTTCTTGCTCTGAAGAATTATGCCCTATATCTGATGAGGCGGACTCTATCCTATCTATAGCATCAGATACTTCTATTAATGCCCTATCTAATGATGCATAAATCTCATCATAGCGCCCATCAACATATCGATTAGCTTTATCTATTGCCGACTCAGCCTGTCTTAAAGCCGATGATACATCGTTAGTGCCATTCAACGCCTGATAGGCATAATTTAAACTTTCAATTATTTTCTCAGAATTCATTAACTCTTGCCGACGTGCGCTAAGTTTGGTTTCTTCGCCTTTGATAGGATTTATGCGCTCCAATTCTCTAACCCAATGACGCAAATTTTCTTCTTCTGCCTTTGCTGAGCTAATATCTGCTTCTGCCTTTGCCAATTGGGTGGTTGCTTGACGATATTCTTCCCACGCTTCTGAGGTTTGTTGCAAAAGGTGAGAATATTGCCCCCAAGAATCTAAAATACTGCGATGATTTATAGGATTCAACAATCCTTGATTATCAAACTGCCCATGTATCTCGACTAACATCGCACCTATTTCTTTGAGTAAACGTACACTTACAGGCTGATCATTAATAAAAATTTTGCCTTTTCCTGCTCTATCCAAAGTGCGCTTTATAATTATTTCATCTCCACCATCTAATTCGTTTTCACTCAAAAATTTTTGTAATAACAAATTAGACTTTTGCCCGTCAAAAATTGCAGTTACACTAAGTTTATCTGCTCCGCTACGAATTAATGTCGTATCAGCTCGATTGCCTAAAACAAGCCCTAAAGAATCAAGTAAAATGGATTTTCCGGCTCCGGTTTCTCCGGTCAAGACGCTCAAACCGAAAGAAAAATCTAAATCCAGTTTATCTATCAAAACAACATTGCGAATATATAAAGAACGAAGCATTCTAAATCCTTATAACTTTTGGGCTCTTTTATACCATTTACTATCGGGATAATTATATCCCAAAACCTTGGTTACATCTTGCTGCTCTTTACTCAAACCAAGAATCTTATATATCTCAGCTTGACGATACAATGCTTCTTCTATATGGGCAGTTGTTTGGTAATTATTTACCACCTCAGAAAAACGATTTAAGGCTGATAAATAGTTTTTTTGATCAAGATAAAAACGTCCGACCTCCATCTCTTGTCCTGCCAAATGGTCAGTAATTAAATCTAATTTCAACCTTGCATCTTTGGCATATTCAGAATCCGGAAAACGAAGTATAACTTGATTAAATGCTTCTTGTGCCTGACGAGTAATGCCCTGATCTTTTTCAATGCCAACAATCTGCTCATAATAGCACAAACCACGCATATAATAAGCATATGATATATCTTTATTGCCAGGGTGATAACGGATAAAACGCTCTAAACTCAAAATTGCATCATCATATTTTTGGTCTTTGTAGTAAGCATATGCTCCCATCAGCTTAGCTTTGGTTGCCCATTTGGAATAAGGATGTTCCAGTTCAACTTTCTCAAAACTTGCGGCAGCTTTGGCATATGAGGTCTTGTTTAACTCTTTATAGCCTCTATTATATAAGTATTCGGCAGATAAATTCTTGTCTTTATCCTTATTTGCCGCACAAGCAGACAATGCCAAAATCATCACAAAAACAAGAGCTTGTTTTCTCATGAGTTACTCCTCAATAATTTGATAGTTGTCAGGATTAGACAACAAGATTCTTAAAATTTGATTATTATGATAGTGTCCACTTTTAGAGGCAGTTAATTTACCCAAAATTTGATAGCCAGCAGTATACATATCGCCTATAGCATCTAAAACTTTGTGATTAACACATTCATTAGGATTGCGGAATCCACCTTCATTTAAAATGGTTTCACCATCAAGCACAACCGCATTTTCTAAACTTCCACCATTGATTAATCCTAGAGATTTAAGATAATCAACTTGATATTTTTCACAAAAAGTGCGACATGAAGCTATATATTTGGTAAAAACATCTGAATTTATCGGTGATGAAAAATTTTGAGAACCAACAATTTTGGATGGAAACTCAATACTAAAATCAATAATAAACTCATCTGCCGGAGCAAGTTCTACGACAGCACCCTTATCATCAGCAAATGAAATTTTTTGTTTGACCTTAAGTAATTTGCGTGGAACTGACTGTTCCTCTACTCCAACGCTATTAATCGCATCAAAAAAGGGCATTGCCGAGCCATCCATAATCGGCACCTCAGGATTATTAACTTCAATAAGTGCATTATCTATTTTGCAAACCGCAAATACAGACATAAGATGCTCTATCGTAGAAACAATATTTTTGTCAGCATCACCAAGGCATGTACAATTACGAGTATCAACCACATTATTATATGTAGCTTTAATCTGCGGACGTCCGGAGATATCCGAGCGCACAAAAACAATGCCACTATCTGCAACCGCCGGTTTTATGGTTAAAACACTCTCACATCCGGAGTGCAATCCTATTCCTTTAATGATAATTTCTTTAGCAAGCGTATGTTGCAAAACTATTCTCCTTATTATTTTTTTTATACCTTACCTCAAAATAAGAATTTGACAAGAGGTTTATGAGAACTATCACCCTCAGTTATCCACAGGATTTGACTTTTGGGGAGAAAAGATGATACAAATTACTAGAATGTGTAAAAGTGCATTCGCAAGGCTTGTTGGACTTCTGACAAGCTTTTTTTGATTTTAAATTTCAATCAACCGCCTAATACGGCGGTTTTTTTATGGAGAAAACAAATGTCATATTATAATAATTTCTTTGAAATCGAAGAACAAAAACGTAAACGTGTGTTGGAAAATAATTCTAATACTACGCCTTTTAATCCTTCAACCACGCAAACGCCAATCAAGCCTTTAGAACAAATGTCAACTCGCGAAGTCCTTGAATATGCTTGGGATAAAAGCGAAAAGGAAAATGAAGAAAGCTTAAATTTTATCCCTTATTATGAAAGAAATAAAAAACAATTATGTAGTGATGATTTTGAAGGCAATACTTCTTATCCATATTTGGATAGCGCTCAAAACCCAAATGTAACAATAGGATGCGGCATTAATATTGATAGCACACCGGATATTCAGCTGCAAAATCGACATACAGGAATTGATTTATCAAAAGAAGAACAACACAAACAATTAAATTTATTAAAAAGTAGTTATCGTCCTAATCATCGAGCATCTTATTATGAAAATAAATCTGACATAGGCATTTCAGATACAGAGCACGAACGAATTATTAAAGAAAAATATGCTGATGCATTCAAAAATGTCAAAAATGAATACCCTAAATTTAATTCTTATAACCCCTCACAACAAGATGCTTTGCTTGATATGAATTACAATCTTGGCTCAACAGAATTTAATAAATATAAACTAATGAAAAAAGCCATAATTGACGACAATTGGGAAGAAGCCGCCAAACAATCTTATCGCTATGGAGTTAGCGATTATCGCAATAATTGGACCGCCCAAAGCCTTAATCCGAATTGGAAGAAATATTACAGATAAATCTTAAACTTTACAATTACAAATTATTGTGACTATTATTATATAAATTTTAAGGTTTAACGTATGATGAAAAAAATATTTGTTTTCCTAATCTTTACCGTTTTGACTATCTTTGTTTGGGTAAACTTTTTCAGTTCCAATAATTGCGCCTATCGCTCTCCCAATAAATGTTATTCTTGCAATGAGCTTAATGCCATTTTAGTGGGAAGTCCGGATTTATGCATAAAAAAATGCCCAAATCGAACAACCAATACTAAGGGTTCCGGATCCGGAAATAACTATATTTACAACTGCGTATTAAAAACTTGTCCACCTAACGCACCTCTTCGAGGGATGTATGATGAATGCATCCGTTGTGATGATGCTAAGAATTTTAAGCTTATTTCTAATTGTGATTCTTGTCCTAATCGCTATATTGATAGAAACGGTTATTGTAATTTTAAAGATGGCAGAAAAATTGAAGAAGAAAATGAAGATTTTTTTCCTAAACAAATATGCCCTAAAGATAAACCTTTACAAAAATGGAACTATGAATGTTTACCTTGTGATACTCCCGGAGTGGTACAAATATCAAGTGAATATTATTTTGGAAAAAATAAAGAGCTTGAAGCGGTTTGCCCACAAAGGATAATTATTGCCGGCGCCGGCGGCAATCCTTCAAGTTGGCTTCCCTGTCCAGCCAAATTTCCATTACTTGATTATAATGAATTATGTTATTCTTGTGATGAAAAATATGATGTTGACTTAAGATTTAATGAAAAATTATGTGCTAAATTTTGTGCTGGAAAAAGATATATAGCTGAATATAGTTCTAATTGTCGGATTTGTCCTAAAGATAAGTCAAGCTTAAATCAAAGAGAATGCTCGGAATGTAATGGCACATTTACTGATGGAAAATGTAGCTAAAAAATTCTAGGGTAGCCTATAAGCCGGGTTCTGTACTCTTAAAACTAAGAGCGATAGCTATTCATCTGGGCCGATTATCACTAATGCGGCTCGTTGCAACCTACCTCTGGAGCGGAAGGAGAACTTTCCTTAATAACGCAGTTTGCAAAAGCACTTGCGCCCTCCTAACTTGGTCTTGCATCAAACAGGGTTTACCTTGCCAGAGACTTTACAGCCTCTGCGGTGAGCTCTTACCTCGCCTTTTCAACCTTACC
>JAZNVJ010000080.1:0-9067 GCA_045592765.1 Alphaproteobacteria bacterium
AAAATAATTATCATCACATTGAAGAAGATGAGTTAAATTTTCAATACTAAATTCTTTATGTTGATATACATCATTTACTAACTCCGCAAATTGAGTTTTTTTAACACCATCTGCTAAAGTATTTATAGCTAGAGCCCAATCATTGCCTCGCTCATTAATATTTTTACAACATTCACTAAATATTTTATATTGTTCATTATTAAATGATAAAAGTTTTTTTTGAAAATCAGTGTCGCAGTCAATTTTACCTAATTGCTCAACTGAAAAAAGTTGCATATATTTAGATTTTAATAAATCTGGATTCAATGTATCTAAAAGCTCATCATTTTGAATATAAAGTGTTTTAATAAACTCTATTTCACTTTCTTTCAATTCACTTTTAGGATCAAAATCATATAATTTTTCTTGAAAAGTTTTTTCTCGAGGAGTTTCATTTTCAATATAATCATCTTCCCAATCATCCCAAGGCATATGATTATTTGCTACATTCTCAGCATAAAGATTACTTATATTATCAACTTTTGATGGTTCAACCTGAGTAACAGCATTTGTATCTTCAGAAATTCCCCAATCAGTCCAATCATCAATATTATTTTCAATACTCTGCTCCTTTTCAGAAGGAACTTTTTCCATTTCTGAAAAATTTATCCAATCACCCCAAATATCTTTATTTTCACCATCCATATGTATTACCTTAAAAGACAATATTATATATACTTGAATGATATCATACAACTCATTATTTTTCAACGTTTTTCATATATAGACCAAGCTAAAACATGATTTTTCAATTACTATTAATTTACTCGAGAACTGCAAGCTGTTTCCAGACAATTTGAACAGGGCTAGCGGAAATTTTTGCTAGCCCTTTATTACATACTTTACAAGAAATCCTAGTTTATTCAATTTTTTTGATATTTATGCTCATCGAGATAGTGTGTTTTGCTTTAGGTGGTAGAGTAATAAATAAATCTCCTTGATTGGCCGGCTCAACACAGATAAAATTTTTATATTGTTCGGTACTCATTTCTGCCAAATCTTTATTCGGATTCCAAACTATGGTTGAATTGGATCCGGTTTTTGATAAAGTAATGATGCGTTTAAAAATAGGGTCGATAATTTCTACACTATTATTATGATTTATAAATGCTCCGTCAAATTCATCAGTGATTTGCAAATCTTTTTCCAGTGTATAAATTTTACCATCCAGTGAACTACGATATTGATACCCTTTAAGTCCTTTAATAATTACATCATCTCTATTCCCAACATTAAAGTACGTATGCAAAGCTTCACTAAATTTAAATTCTTCATTGCTGTTGTTAATTGTTTCAAGAGAACATTCTAACTTATCTGTAATTTTGATAGAGAAATTAGCATAAACATCGAGATTATATCTGCTATCTGGGATTAAAGATAGTTTTGTTTCTATTTTATTTTCATCAACTGAAATGTTTTGCAAATTCCAATTGGAAAGTCGAGCAAAGCCATGGCGAGGAAAATGATTGTTTAGCTCTTCTTCAGCAAATCGAGGCCAACAAATCGGTATTCCTCCACGGATAGCATGAATATTGTCAAACTTATTTAAGTTGCCCAACCAAAAAACATCGTGTTCTTCGTTTTGGGGGCAATATGATATTATATTGCCACCAAAAAGGGATATTTTACATTTAGCTAATTTGTTGTTTAAGCATATAAGATTATTATTTATGGTATTCATTTTTTTTGTTCCTTTAGGGATTTTTACAAAATTATTTATATTATTCTAAATTAAATCTATAAATTTATAAAATTGTTAAAGATGTTGTGAAAATTAAGAATTTCGTTGATGAGTATTTGTTGTTATTGAAGGATTAATTGTCGGGTGTGCTTCAGTATCAAGGTTATTGTCAATTGATTTAGGTATAAATATTTTGTTTCTAAGATCTGCTATTTTGCTTGATGCTTCAAAAGGATAAGAAGGGAAAGAATAAAATTTATTTATATTGTTTTCGCCTAGTTGATTTAATAATTCCTTTGAGCTATCATATTGTTTTAGCATCCTGTCAATGGTTTTTTCGATAAGCATTTTAGGTGCTTTGCTATCTGCAGCAACAAAATATTTAATCTTTTTTTCGTATTCTCCAGAAGACATTTTTTGTAAAATCCAATTCATGTTGCTTTTAAAGTCAGAAAGCTGTTCACCGTGGTTGGCCATCCAAGCATGCCCTGCTTCGTTGCCAATACCGGGAGTAATGCAAATAAAATTAGCTGCTTGTTTTATAAAGTCAAAATTAATATTACCACTTTTGTCTGCTTTGGCTTCTCCTAAAGAGATTAATAAATCGCTATGATTTTCTATTGCTTCGGGCCAATCTTTTGCAAATCCTCGTTCTGTGGAACACCATAAATTTTCGGCAATTATTTTTTGATTACTGTTAACTCCTGTTTTTTGTGATTCTAATTCTTCGGTAGATTGGTACCATGCTTTGCGGACATATTCAGTACATCTGTGTGATGATTTATCTAAGATATTATTTTGTAAATTGGTTAAGAGTTTTTCCATCAGAGGACTTTGAGATATTTCTTCTAAATCAGAGTTGGAATATTTAAATGTTGCAAATTCATTTTTATTAATAATTCCTGTCTCAATGATATCCGAGAAGGTAAAACCTTTTTTATGTAAATGTTCTACCAATAGTTCAACATCTAAACATTCGGGTGGAAAATCATTATTAGGACTATTAGGGACGAGATTAGTAATTTTTGTACTATCGCTTGAGTTATCGGATTTTTCTGGTGAAGCTTGAGCAGAAATAGACATACCGCCCATATTGGAAATTATAGCACTTCCAATAAATATTTTAGATAAAAGTTGTTTTAATTTATTGCTTTTTTTCTTCTGCTTTTTATCCATTTTATCAACTTTCAGATGTAATATAAGTAATTATAGCATAAAATAGAAAAAAATCTAATAAAATTAAAAATAAATTGACGAGAATATAAATTAAATATGTGCCAATTTATGGTAATATTATTTGAGTGCAACGCCCCGAAGTTTTACCGATTGTTCCTAAATAAGTGCTTTAGAACTTAGTTTTATTTTAATCTGGTATTTTTTAACAGCCAGTCTTGAAAATCTGGAACAGATTTTACTTGTGGTATCCATTTTAGATTTTTCGGTAAATCAGTTGTAAATTCACAACACATACGTACCGGATGAGCTCCAACATTGATTGCAGCGTATTGATTATAAATACGGTCATCAACCAAAATAGTTTCTTCAGCTTTTAAATTATATTTTTTGAAACATTCTATTAGAGAATCTTCTTTGGCGGTGTCATGCATATATTTACCATGTTGTACACATTCAATAGTAATACAATCCGCAACTTCATTTAAAAGGAACTTAAGAAGTTTTGTTTTAGCTTCAACATTATATGTTGCAGACATGGTAAATTGACGATATCCTAATTTATTAAGTTCTTTTATTGTTGAGATAACACCATCATATAAAGGGCGATTATTAAAGAATTCAGGACTATTGCAAAAATCTTTGTCCATTTGATTCCCCATAGTCGGATGCGTCTTAAGGTCCAGAGCACCATATTGTTCTTTAAGAGGTAAAACCTTAGGTAGATCTGTCCATTTAATGCTACGATATAGTGAGGCATATTTAGGATGTTTTGTTAAAAAATTAAAGTATGCAAAGTTAAGATTTGCTAAAACACCATCAACATCCCAAAATATATTTTTTATTATAGGTTTACTCATAAAATAGTCCTTTTGTGAAAAACGGGTAAAAATTACCACATAAATTGATTTTGTCAATAGACAAAATCAATTTATGGGATAAGTATTAAGTAAATGATTATCTTAAGTTTATGGTGTTGGGGTTTATTTGGTGTTTAGTGCTAATTTCTACAATTTGTTTGGTTTGAGGTGTAACTTTTTTGAGCATCTCTGGATTGTAGATAAAATTACTTATCGGCATTTTGTATTTTTGGCAAGCAGCATAAATCCGGAGTTTGGTTTCAAAGCAAGTATCAGGTTTAAATTTTATAGATGAAATACCATCTTTTTGAGCTTTAATAATCATATCTTCATATAAGCGGTTATTGGTGCTTTGTTTGTTTATGGAGACAATAACTTCTTTGGGGCTTATATAAGTTAGTTGGTTGTTTTGGTCTTGAATGGAAATTAAATTATCTTTTGCATCTTGTTTGGATAGATAAGACTTGTGACGAGAAATATAAAATTTTTTGCAATCGTTACTCCATTCTTTGTAGGTGACTTTGTTTATTAAACTAAGAGGCTTAGTAATTTTGTTATTTTTATCTTCTTTATTATTGGAATGATGGGAGGAGGCATCCTTAATTTTTAGGGTGTTATTATTTATTTCATCATTCTTTTTATCTTCATCCATATTTCGTTTAATTTCTACAGCAAGTCCGTCTTTTATCCCCTCAATGGTTGTTCTTATATTGTGATTATTTAAGACGTCGTGATTTTTTAGCTTCATTAATAGAGAGCCCAAAATATAGCAATGAGCTCTAAATCCGCTAATCTTTAGGTGGTGGACATTGTATTCTTCTTCAATATTTTGAGCGTAAATTTTTCCTAAAGCAGCAAAAAAATCTTCAAGTTTCATTTGTAGATTTTTTTGCATTATAGCTTTGGGATCTAACAGATTATGTGGTTTACCAATGATTTTAGAGGCGGCAGAAGAATTAATAACTATTTCTAGCGAGGAATCTATTTTAATTTCTTTAGCTTTTATTTTCTTTACTAGCTTTAAAATTTTATCGGTTATTAGTTGCTCGGTTTTATCTATGTTATCATTAACTAAAAATTTTTTTGTGCCCAGAGGAATAGAGGTTGTTGCATCAATAGTGGGTGGGCGCTTGTCAGTATTTACTAAAGATACTTCAGTACTTCCACCGCCACTTTCAATAAATAACACTTGTTTAGGATATGGTTTATTAAATTTGAGAGGTCGAAGTCCTCCAATAACAGCAAGTAAGGCTTCTCTTTCGGGAGATATAATATGAACTTGTCGACCTGTTTCTTTTTTTATTCTAGCGATAATTTCATCGGCATTGGGGCTATTTCGCATTCCTTGAGTGGCGGCTATATAGATTCTGCTTTGAGGAATATTATTTTTTTTAGCTTCTTCAACAAATTCAGATACATATTTATTAACTTCATCAATATCTAAACATGCTGATTTTTGTTTGCTGAAAAACTTATTCTTATGTGTGCGGTACTTGCCGTTAATAAAAGATTTGCATTTAACGGTGTTGGTACCAATATCTATTACACAAAAGTTTTTGTTCATTTGGGGATTGCCTCTTATTAATGTTAGTATAGTAACATTAAATTAAGATAAAGTAAAGGTTTTTGGCAAATTTTGGGTAAAAATAAATGTTGAATAATTTTCAATATTTAATACTAATATTATTAGGTGAAAAAAAAGGAGTGATAATATGACGTGGATTGTTTTTGCTGTTTTAGCGGCACTATTTGCGGCTTTAACATCAATTTTAGCAAAGATTGGCTTAGATGGGATAAGCTCAAATGTGGCTACCGCAATACGAACAGTGGTTATTTTATTGATGTCTTGGGGAATAGTGTTTTTTGCCGGAGCGCATCATCAGTTGGCATCTATTTCGAGTAAAAATTGGTGGTTTTTGATAGCTTCAGGTTTGGCGACAGGTGCTTCATGGTTATGTTATTTTAAAGCTCTACAAACAGGTGAAGTTGCTAAAGTTGTTGCGATTGATAAATTTAGTTTGGTGATAACTTTGGTATTGGCAGCACTTTTTTTGAGTGAAACAATGTCTTTAAAAGTTATTATTGGTTGTTTGTTGATAACTGCCGGTACGCTGCTTATGGTGTTATAATAAATTACAACGCCATAAGCGTTGAGGCTAAAGTATCGAATTAAAATTTAGCTTTTACCAAAAACTTCATTAAGTTGACGATTTACGCGATAAAAAGTTGTGCATTTGGGAATATCTTTTAATCTTCTGGCGCCGATATATGACATGGTTGAGCGTACACCGCCTAAGATTTCCAAAATAACATTTTCAACACTTCCTTTGTATGGAATTTCAACAACTTTACCTTCAGATGCTCGATAACAAGCCATACCACCGAAATGTTTTTCCTGAGCAAGTTGTGATGACATACCATAAAATTGTTTAAATTTTTCTTTTTTGGTAATTAAACTTTTTTCATCAACAGAAAGTTCGTTGGTTTGGACTGTTTTTTCGGTAAGTTCTCCGGCAGCTTCATCAGTTCCGGCAAGCATTCCTCCAAGCATTACAAAATCTGCTCCGGCACCAAAGGCTTTAGCCACATCTCCGGCACAAGTACAACCTCCGTCAGCACAAACTAAACCTCCAACACCATGAGCGGCATCAGCACATTCCAGAATGGCTGAAAGTTGAGGGCGGCCAACACCGGTTAATTTGCGGGTTGTACATACAGAACCAGGGCCGATACCGACCTTAACAATATCTGCACCGCTTAAGATTAAGTCTTGGGTCATATCTCCGGTTACGACGTTTCCGACCATAAGCAAAAGGTGAGGGAATTTTGCTCTGACTTCTTTGACAAATTCTAAGAGTTTGGGAATATAGCCATTAGCAATATCAATACATAGTTTATCTATTTTGAAGTTTGCATCGGATAGAAGAGAAAACAGTTTTTCTTTATCATCTTTTAGTCCGGTAGAAATAAAAGTATAAGAGTTTTGATATAGGTTATAATTTTGATTGATGTATTGATAATTTTCAGAATTAGCGAAATCATAGTGTTTGTGTAAACAAGTAATAGCCTGATGTTTTTGTAAAACGTTATTTATGGCAAAAGTTCCGGTAGTGGCCATATTGGCAGCAATAACACCACATGATTTTAGGGTATGCGGATAATATTTGAACTTGTATTCTCTGATAACATCAGCTTCGCTACGAGAATTGAGTGTGGTGCGTTTGGGCATAAATAAAACATCGCAGAAGTCTAATTCTGTAGTATCTTTTATTTGAGTCATATGCGGATTCCTTGTGATAATAAAAACAGCTTACATTTGATATTAGCATATAAATAAGTGCTTGCAACTGATTAGGGTAAATAACTAACATGGTTGTTTTTTTGTCAAAAAATATTGCATTTTGTGTTAGTGTATGTTAATATGGGGTCATATATGGACAAAAGGAGGAAATTATGGTTAATTCTTTTAGTGATGATGTTGTAAATTATGATAATTTAGCAACTTTTAAGGCATGGTTACTAAATGATGATAGAACAGGTGAGCTTGTTAAGCCAAAAGAAAAGTTAGATTCAGGAGTTTCACTTAGAGATTTGCTTTATGACAATGATAAAGCAATTTTTCGTGATAGTGATCAACAAAAATATTTGGAAACTTTAATTTATGCTAGTTTTGGTCGAGATAATGATAAATGGGCTAAAGAATTAGTAGATATGGCTCAAGAATATCCGGAAATGGTAGGAAGAATATATAAAAGGTCCGGAAATAGTTATAGTGGAGAAATATATAATGGAATGAATAAAGCTATGGAAGATAATAGCTTTGTAAATAATCTTCCGGCAATTTATGCTGTTATATCTATGGGAGAGCAGCCATTTAAAGTAGGTAAAGGCGGTATTGAGGATATAAATTTAAAACAAAGACAAAAGTTGAATGAAATTATAAATCTTTCGGGATATAGGAATGGTGAGAAAAGAGGAAACTATAATGATGTAGCATCTGCTTTTGTCAGGGATATTGCGTTTGATAAACTTTTGAATTATGAGCACGCAGGTTTACGTAAATATATTGAAGAGAGATTTTTTGATGGTTATGGGCGAAGTAGTCTAAATGATTTGGATAAATTAGAACCCAAATTTTATAATAAAAAAATGCTTGCCGGCATATTAAATAGCAATCGTATATTTCATGAGGACCCTAGTTCTGTAAAGGAGGCGAAAACTCAAGAAGAAAAAAATGCAGCAGTTTACCCTCCTCGCTATAATAAAACAATTAATGCTTTGATGAAAATGGTTGAAGAAATGCCAACAAATTCATGGGAGCATAAAACTTTAACTCAAAAGTATCAAGAGTTGTGTGCGAGTTTACTTGAAAAACAAGATTGGCAATCAATTCCTCAAAGAAATGAGGGAATAATAAAAGCAGGACATTTGTTAGCTGCACAAAAAGATATTTTAGAAGGTAGAGCAAGTGAGCTTGATGTTGAATCTTTAAAATTGGTTTTGGCTAAAGATAAAACTAATCGTTATTTGCGCAAAATACCTAAAGAAGTAATGAATAAGCCAGAATTAAGAGGTTTTCGTAGAGTTGATTTGAATGTAACTCCGGAGAGTTTGGTCGAGAATATGGATAATGTAAATGTGGTTGATAGTTCAGCTTTAAGTTTTAAAGAAAAAGAAGAAATTTTATCTGCAGCTGAAAATATAGTTGCAGATAAAAATCCAGAACGGGAACGTCTTCAAAAAGAATTAAGTGAGCTTAATGCTGTTAAAAAGGTGATAGAAGATAAAGCAAATGACTTGTATATTAAACAGATTATTGCAAAAGAATTAGGAGACTTACAACAAGCTTATGCAAAAATCTCAAAAAACTTAAAAAATGGAAAAGCAAATCCGCAAGAAGAATATCTTTTGGCAGAAAATTTAGAAGTTTATATTGCAGAATATTTATCCGGTAATAAAAAAACCTTGCCGCTTCCCGAGCAAAAATCTTTGCCATTGTTTGGGCGAGCAGAAGAAAAGCAGAGAAGAGAAAATTTAGAGGGAGCAATTATTGGTTTTGTTAAAACTTTAGAAATCCTTGATAGTAAAAGAGGTAGGTTTAAAGAAGATATTTTTGCTGAATATAGTGGTAAAATGCTTGAGCCAACTAGTAAAGAGAAAGCTCAATCTGAAGCAAGTGAAGCTAAAAGAGATTGTGATAAAAATTCTGCTGATTATAAAAGCTTAGATAGTGATATACAATCAAAAGAACGTAGGTTGGAAAAACTTGATGGTGAGAATAATAAAGTTGTTAAAGCAAGAGAACTTTTAGAAA
>JAZNVJ010000081.1:0-2802 GCA_045592765.1 Alphaproteobacteria bacterium
ATCTATACTGGTTGAACAAATCACATCATATTGCATAGGCATCTCCTAATACTCATCAGCATACATTATGGTCATAACTCGGTTGGTAAGTCTTGGCTTACAGGCATTTGGCGAAAGGAAAAGGAATTTGTTGTCATAATAATCAATCTTCCAGAAAATATTTTTGCCCTTAAAAGTAAATGCCCCGAAATCCTTTTCGCCATAAGGATTATTTCCTTCATTGAAATCGTTGAAATTACGGACTTTGTTAATAATGGTTGTAATATCTTCACTACTATTGCTTCTGATACCTTCGGTTAAAATCAATACACCACGAGAGGGATTGGCTCTAAACTCATCATTTAGCTTGGCGATTTCCGAAACATTAGTCATTGCAACTTTCCTCCAAATATAGATTGAACATCAAATCTACTAAGCCTTCTTTATCGTTGGCATAGTCCCAAACGTTTTTGCCCTTGTTGTTTTTGATATCGGGGTCAGCATCGTTATTGATAAAAAACTCAATCAAACCCAAACGCATCATTGCTTGTGGATGGTTTACAACCTTTATAAAAACAGTATTACCATTATTGTCTTGGGCATTGATATCACTTCCGCCTTGAAGCAAGAGGTTCAAAGTTGCAGGATTGCTTCGTTTCTTTGCGGCAATCATAAACGGAGTATCGCCTGAAATGCTGCGAGAATGAACATCGCCACCGTGAGCCAAGAAAAGCTCTATAACCTCGGGTTCATAGAACTCACGGCAGGCGAACATAAAAGGAGTGTAACCGTTAGAATTGTAGGGTTTGTTTACATCTGCACCGTTTTCAAGCAAAGTTTTGATAGTGGTAAAGTCTTCACTATAAAGTGCTTTCATTAAATCATTATCGTTACTAACCATTTGAATCTCCATGAAATTGCTGGTGGATTTAAATTGCCGCCCGGGATATCATGCAAAGATTCAGCTGTCAAGCCGCAAAATTAACATTTTTTCACGATAATGTATTGATTCTAAAGAATTTCTTTTAAATACAGCAGCTTGAGTTTGTAACATTTATTACAAAAAGTAATGATAAATACCTTTATAAGCCAAAGGACAAGGAAATGAAGGTGTTGATTGAGACTGTTACAAAGCGTAAAGGGTATAAGAATTTCAAGGATATTGCTAGTTTGAATGAGTTTTTGAATGAAAATCGCAAAAAGGTAAAACGCTTCAAAATCTTAAAAGAAGCCTATAACGGCACTTTTGAGGAATTGCTTCAAGATGTTATGAAACGAGCTGATTTCCTAGGCAAGATGATAGGTTATGCCTTTTTTGAAATGACCGATAAAAGCGACAAATATAACAAATTGCTTCGTGCAATGGGGCTTGCTGCCGAAATTCAAGGTTTGGTTATATCTTTTATAAAATAATCTTTTACTTATTATGAATAATGTCCGATTTGTTTTGAACTTCTATTTCTGTATCAAATCTATCAATAAATTTCCATTGCCCTTTTTCTAATACAAAATGGAAGCATTCACAATTTTTAATACCTTCAACTTTATGTCCGCATGCCCAACACAACGCTCTTGTTACGCCACCATGTGAGGCTACGGCAATATTGGAGTGAGTATTATTTATTAAAATATCATCAAAGCAAGATTTTATGCGATTGAAATTTTCTATAACTCTTTTTTGTTTTTCTTCATTATCAGGATACCAAAAGCCAAAAGCAGCCTCTATCAACCGCTCATCTGTAATAATTTTAACATTAGGATTATTAACAGCAATTTTTGCAGTATCAATTGCTCGCTTAAGAGGACTGGAGTATACAACCTCTATATTTTTATCAGCTAAAAATTCTTTTAATTTTGTGGCTTGAGCAATTCCATTATCGGTTAGCCAAGCGTTAAAACCTGTGCCATATCTTTGTCCCAGCTCATTTTCATTGGTCTGTCCATGTCTGAAAAAGTAAAAGTGTTTAGGCATATTTTCTTTATAAACATTCGCAAGTTCTTGTTGTCCTTCTTTATTTAAGTGGACAGCATCTATATAAATCTTTGATAAATCCAGTGAGCAAAAGCTCATATAAGCATCTAAATACTTGATTTGATGCGTTTCACACAGTTCTGCCAGTTTTTGATTAAATGTTTCAACATCTGCATTAAAACCCCATTTATCCTCATCAAGCCAATCTTGGTTTGGGAAAAGCTGTTCCGTGACAGGTAAAACTGACTGAACAATAATGTTAGAAGCTGTTGTCTTGGCTACTTTTAAGACTTCATCATACTGATTGATAAGACTAGGAATGTCTATTTGGTTAAGTTTAGGAGCACCGGACAGTAAATCGTTAATTCCTACCGCTAAAAATAAAGTGTCATAATGATTGTCGTCTTGTTTGATTTTGCGTAAAACACCTTCAATCTGCTCGCCATTTTGCGCTAGTTTCAAAGCTTCATTTCCTAAATAAAGCTCATCAAACCAGCTTTGATTATTGTTGCCATAACCAAATGCAATACTATCGCCGTAAACACCAAATTTATAATTCATCAGTTTTTCTCTTGTGATAATCTTCTTTGTATTATTGCTTGTTTGGCACACTCGATTTGTGTTTTAGCTGTTTGTTTGTGGATGTATGAAATTTCTCCTGTTGAGCTGTTTCCGGTTTTTCCTATTTGCAATTTATTTTCTTTAGTTAGGGTGTGCATATTGTGTTGAAGTTGGGCTAATGAATGCAGGCTTTTACGAATATCTCTGATTGTTATGCGAGTAAAGGCGTTACTAAAAGAAGTTTCAAATTTACTTTTTAGTTGATCCGGTAAAAAGAAATATTCATGCCC
>JAZNVJ010000082.1:0-11659 GCA_045592765.1 Alphaproteobacteria bacterium
CTAAATCCAGCCAAACAAACAGCATCTGCACCAACATCTGCTAAAGATTGTATTATTTTATTAACTGTTTCGGGAGAAGTGTTATAAGGTGGTGAAGTCGGAGGCCAAGCGGTCTTAGGAAGACAATAGAGAGGGACAACTCCTTGGCTCACAGAACGACATGGCTACGATCCGACTTCCCCTCTAAATCCAGCCAAACAAACAGCATCTGCACCAACATCTGCTAAAGATTGTATTATTTTATTAACTGTTTCGGGAGAAGTGTTATAAGGTGGTGTCATCGGACGAACGTAGGCAATATTAGGTATACCAGCCTTGGTTAGTTTTTGTAAATTCTGATAACGAGGTTCTTGAGGAACTTTTTCGTAATCTACCAATTCCGAAATAGAACAAAAAACAACTAGTTTTAATCCTCTTTTTTGAAAGTCTTTCAGTTGTTTAATTCTTGCATCAGAAATTTTGGCTTTCGTAATAATGCCGACAGGACCAACATGTTTTTGTTTAATAAGTTTCTCTAAACGCTCGCAAGTATTATTCCACTGAATTAGGGGATCTCCGTAAAAATTATTTACAGCAACAGGAAATTCTCTCAATAATTTTAACCATTGCTTCTTTTGCTCTTTTGTAATCATTATTTTCTCCTGTTTGTCATTTCTTTAATTGCCTTAACAAACTTTTTTGCATCTTGCATTGTATTCTGCAGACTAAATGAAGCCCTAACAACACCGGGGAGTTTATTTGCTTGTCCGGAATTAACCAACTCAATCAGCTTTGTTTCATCTTGAATTCCAAGTAGTGTTCTGACAACTTGATAGACGCAGAAATTTCCGGCTCTTGTTCCTATACCATATTCTTTATTCAAGATATCAGCGGTTTGCTGTGCTGTTAATCCTTCAATATTGAACGTAATAATTGAACTTAAATGCTCTCTTTTGACATATAATTGAACATGAGGTATTTTTTTCAATTCATCATAGACATAATCTACAAGAGCCTTTTCATATTGTTCTATATTTCCAATGCCTATATTTGATAACTTTTTCAATGCGGCTGCCATGCTTACAGCTCCGATAGCATTAGGTGTTCCCGGATCATGTGCTATTTGGTTTTGATAGCGAATAAAATGTCCGTTTTCTTCAATGTATGGAAGGTTTCCTCCTCCAATCTGATATGGCAAGAAACAATCAAAGAACTTTTTAGGTCCAATTAAAAAACCTCCGCCATAAGGTGCATAAAACTTATGCCCAGAAGCAACCAAAAAATCAATTTCCATCTTTTGCATATCTATTGGATGATGTTGTATAAATTGGCATGCATCAACCAAAAAATAGGCTCCGTATTTGTGTGCTAATTTACCAATCTTTTTAATATTAGGACAATATCCTGTTAGATTTGACGAAGCAGTCAGCACCAAAACCTTTATTTGATTGTCTTGGAGTTGCTTTTCTATATCTTTTAAGTCAAATTCAAAATTTTTATTTATATGGTAGCGTAAAACTTGAGAAAGTCCCAATTTTTGTATTTTTTCGTTCGTTTCATTTATTTCATTTAATTGATACTGCTTTTTGCCTAAAAGCTTTATTCCTTCGCTCTTAATCCATGGTAACCACGAAGAACTATGTTCAATAGCAGAAACCATAACTTTTCCGCTTAATTGAGCAAAAAAGTATGCTGCCGTATTCATACCGCCTGTTGTATTGTTGGTAAAAATTACATAATCATCTTCAGGAGCATTAACAAAACTCTTTATAATATCACGAGATTTTTCGTAAACATCTGTTGATTTTTTTGATTTATAACCGCTTCCGCGATGGACAGAACCATAACTTTCCATATATTTAGAAACTGTTTCTTCAACATACTTTAAGGGTGGCGTGGTTGCCGCATTATCAAGATTTATATATCTTACAATACCTCTTGTCGTTTTTATCTTAAAGTCTGTAATTTCAGACCGGAATAAACTTCTGAGATTTATAGTCATTTAATTTTACCATATTTACGTCACATTTATTATTGGGAGCTGATTTTAGTCAGCTCCCTTTGCTTTTTATCTTATTCAGCTATTCCTTTTCCTATATTGGATTTTTCAGCATTAGAAGTTACCTTTTCTTTGTATTCAGGTGTTAAATTTGCAAAAACTGTCTTTTTGATTTCTGACAAACCAATATTGCAACTTTCACCTTGTTTAGAGCCAATAAAGGTCGGACTACCACCCCATCCGGCTTCTAGGGTGTTTAAAGTTTCTTTAACTGCATTAATATCAACATATCCTGCTTCATGTTGACAAATACTAACTTTACGGAATGGCTCACCTTGAGGACCTAGTTTCATTGCCGGATTTACAGCAACTCCTACAGGAGCCATAGAATAGCCGACATTAGTTGCACAAGGAAGTGTAGTTTCTACATAAGCCACGCCACCGACAACCTCAGTCTTAATTTCACCTGACTTTACTCTCTCAATAATACCATTTTGAACAGTTCTATAATTATTCATAACTGTTTCATTAACATCACCTGTATCAACAAAAGACTTTACATCTTCTATATTTTGAGGTGTTACCATAAATACTTTAACAGATGAAGCAAGTGCTGCAACTTTATTTTCTGGATCAAATGCTTGTTCAATCGGTTTTGGTCCATCCCATTTTGCACCTTGAAATGCATCATGCTCATTAATTTTTTCTATATTTTCTTTGGGGCCTAAATCTTGTCCTTGCAAATATCTGTCAGCCAATACATATGATGCAACAGAATCTACATCTACACGATTGGTAACAAAAACAACTTTTTCAGGATCTTTTGACTTAAACCATCCCAACAATTCAGGAGCTTTTTCATAAATTTCTTTTGCACAACATTGTGAAGCATTGCCTTCTGTATGTTGAGGATCAATATTTTTATCACAAATATTGGCTAAATCAGCAACAGTCATTTCTAAACCGATAATAGAAAAACCATCTTCTTTTAATTTTTGTAATTTTGCTGTTTCAGCTTCACGAACATTTTCTTTAGTTTTTGGATTAATCATTGCTGGGTTTATATACATAAGTTGCGTCATCGTTTTATCCTTTCAGTTAAGTGTAGTGATAGTATATTACAATAATGATTAATATAATATTACCACACGTTGTCTTTTTTGTCTAGTAAATTTGTTGCTAAAAATTTATTAGAACGATTTATTGAACGAAACAACTATTCTAATTAATGTAATTACAACTATTATAAAGGAATTTCTACAATGATAAAATTTGACCTAGATCAAAGTAAAACAGAATGTAAACAAGCGTTTTTTGTTTGTTTTTCAGCACTTATGTGAGTTCGAAATTAAGATTTGTAATCTTATTGTTTTGAAAAGTAGTTTCGAACTTATTTATTATTTTCTTCACGAGTTTTTGAGTTATCTATCTCTAAGGTGATGTATTCCGGTGGAATATATCCTTTACTTAAAACCAAAAAATAATGTTTAATTGTGACCCATGGAGAATATTTTATATATTCGTCATTTCCGCACAAATGCCAATCATTAGGCTCTAAATCAATATCATTTATATTATTTACCTTATAAATATTTTCAAAGCCAGGGTTGGTTAAAATTGTTTCTCTTAAATCTTTACAATATACTGCTTCGACAATTCCATTAGCAATAAGCTCATCTAAATCAAAAGAAATCACATCAGCATGATGAACCAGATTGTTTAAGTATGGATGTTTATATTCTTCTTGTGGTGCTACATCTGTTATAACACAAATAGAACGTAAACGACCTTTAAATGTTTGTTCTAAATAGGCTATAATATCTTCAGTATTTTCTGATTTTGCCGAACTTCTGTGAACCAATAAACGTTTTTTGGTATCTTCATTGTCCTTATCAAACATAGCTAGTGATTTATAGCCTTCTTTTTTTATATTTTCATAAGCGTATGTATATAGATAAACTTTCATAAAAGTTTTCTCCTATTTAGATCTTTCCTATTTTTCGCTTCCGTAATTGTCCAATAAACAATACGCAAACAATTAAAGTTATTTGTTTCTTACTAATTCAATAACATCACTCTTTTGGCTTTCTTCAAATAAGGCATATCCCGAAGCTGTATATGCAACCGGTTTAATTTTGCCTTCCTTCATCCAATATCTGATTGTTGAAACAGGGACTCCAACTAACTTTGCAAACTTAGCTATTGTCAACATATCTTTGCTTGGCTCTTTTTGATTTATATCAAGTAATGCAATCATCATTTTTAGTGAGCGATTGAGAGATGAAAGCATAAAATTATAATAAGGCTCGTTATTTTCTCTGACTTGGTATGTTTCAAGCGCTGTTAAATATCTTTTTCTATCAATGGTGCGAATAATTATTGGTGCATAGCCATTTTGTAGCAAAATTGCATTTAATAATAGCCTTGCTGTTCGACCATTACCATCTGTAAATGGGTGAATAGTAACCAAACGATAATGTGCCTCTATTGCTTTAATTAAAATATCATTATCTTTTTGTATTAACCATTGCCCAAATTCTTTCATTAAATCAGGTACTTTAATCGGATTAGGCAAAACTGCTTGTGATCCAGATATCCTAACTCTAACCGAACGATAAAATCCGGCATTTGAATCATCTATACCTGATAAAATTATTTTATGTATCTGTAAAACAAAACTTTCATCAATTTTTACATGCTGCTTACTTACTCTCAATATAAACTCAAAAGCTTTCGCATGATTTATTGCTTCCAAGTAATCATTTATAGGTTTTGAGCCTGAAGTTAAATTTTCTTCAATAGCAAGTTCTGTTTCTTGTCTGGTTAATGTATTACCTTCTATCGCATTAGATGTATATGCAAGTTCTGTCTTTAGCCATTTATCCAAAGTCTTTTGATTATCTTTATTTTTCAAAAGATCTTGCAAAATGGCTTTGTTTTCTTCAATTTTTTTCATAATTTCTTGCATATCAACCTCATACTTCATAGTTTTTATATTTCATAACTATAAACTTTAAATATTAAAATGTCAATATATAGTTTATACTTTGTATATTTCAAAACTATGAACATAAAGTAGTATTCTTATTTTTCTCTTCAAATAAAGCCTAACATTCCGAATTTTCGGCCAGAAACTTGCTAATTATGCTCGACCATAAAAAAACCGCCCTTTGTGGGCGGTTTAAATTAGGTAGAAAGTGTTTGCTAAAGTTCGTCCCATTTGATTTTTTTAGGGAACTGTTTAAACCAGTGTTCTTCGGTTATTTCAGGCATTTTCAGTTCCAAGGTTTGGTAAACCATCTTTACCTTGTCAACCCTGTTTACCGGAACGATTCCACAAGCATTTTTAATGCCGGATTTTTTTAGCAATGCAACTCGTTCTGATGTATCTGCACGGCTAGTATACCAGAGTTCATGTCGCATAGTGATATCCAGACCTTCCAATCGCATATACTCCATGACATCAGCAATACACATAGGCAGATAATCTTTTACTTGGCCAGATTTTGGAATTTGTGCGCTAAGTCCCTTATCAATTTCATATAAAGGATAATCCCAGTATTCATTATCATTACCAAGATCGATCATAGGTTCTTTAGGTAGTTTGTCCACACAAACCACATATTCGCCCTTTAAAAGTCGTTCATTTTCACATACGAACAGTAAATCAAGACTCCTACGTTTCTCAAGTAAATAGAGGTCATACTCCCAATATTTATTGAAAGCAAACTTATGACGAGGATATATCGTAGCATCTATAAACTTAAGAATACGGGAATCTGTGAAGAACGTCATTTTAGGTCTTCCGCTGACTACATGGTCATCGTTTGGATAAACTAGCAACACATTGTTTATACAGGTTGCTAGAACAAATTCTGTTACGTAATCTAACATCATTCTTATGCTATCGTTGTATTTGTCCTTAGAAAAATACGGAACCCATGGGTTGTTAGGAAGAAGTGATTTCACATTTTCATAAGAAAAGTCCATCACCCAAACAGGACCTCCGGTTTTATGGCTTCCCCAAGTGCTGCTGTTGACAACAGTAAGGATAATTTCTTCCCATTCTTTGTTGCGCAATGCTGCAAAATGGTGCTTGACCGGTTCGTTAAGCCATGAGATGAACTCTTGTTCGGTGTCAAAGCAAGCTCTGGCTTCTTCAACACTGTCGATAATAATTTTCCTAATTTCTTCTTCTGTTTTTTTCATAATAAGTAGATTTAATTGTTATACATCATAATTTCAAATAGTTGTCGGATGATAACATACTTTATCTTAAAATCAAGTGTTGTTTTATATGAATATAGTTGTTTATGGAATTAAAACGGAGCTTTTGTGCGGAGAATTACGAGCGAAATTCGTAGTCTAAAAAGTAAGATTGGAGTTTGTTTTGCAATTCTATATTTTTAGCAAATTGATTGCGAGATTCTTCGGTGCTGGTTATATCTCTTTCAACAGGACGATATTGTTGTAAGAAATATTTTTTTACACCGAGTTTTTTTAAATCATCAGCAATTTGGTGAATATCGTCAATGTTCAAAATTCTAGGGTCACAGGTGGTGCGGCATTCAAAATCTTTGCCGCTTTTAATCAATAAGTCCAAGCTTTGCAAAACTTTATCCAGATGATTAGTTTGGGTAACAGATTGATACCTTTCTTTGATAAATGGGGCCTTGATGTCAAGCCCAACCCAATCAACCAGAGGTAAAACTTTTTGCAAATGTTCCGGACGGTAGCCACCGGTATGAAGACCAATCTCGTATCCTAAAGCTTTAACTTCTTGAATCGCAAATGAGAGGTTGTCTTGAACAAGAGGTTCTCCGCCGCTAAAGACAACAGCATCTAATTTTCCTTGTCTTTTTTTTAGGAAGTCAATAAATTTTGACCACAAAAATCCGGTGGGTTGTCCGATTTTTTGGATTATCTGATTGTAACAAAACGGGCAACGCCACGGACATCCTTGCATAAAAACAACTGCAGCCAAACGTCCAGGAAAATCAACGGCGCTGAATGTTTCAACGCCGCCAACTAATATTTCACTCATGATTTTTTTCTATAAAAATTATTCTGCGGCAATGTCAAATGCATCACAAGCACAGCCATTGATAGCTTTACTTTCAGAAAAACATACGCGAGAGTAAAATTCTGATTTTTTGCCGACATTGAATTCTGAAACCGGACGGAAATATCCCATAACTCTGGTCCATACTTCGCATGGTTGTCTTTCGGCATCGTTTAATCTGATATCTTCAAAATTAATAGTGGTCATTATTGTTTTCTCCAATTAAATAAATTTTACTCTATGCAACATCTTTTTTGGATGTAGCGGCTCTCTTTTGTGCCTTCAACTCCTCATCGCAGATCGGGCAGAATTTGTGTTCTCCGGAAATGTAACCATGCTTGGGGCAAATGGAGAAAGTCGGAGTTATGGTAATGTACGGTAAACGATAGTTGGTCAAAACTTTTCTTACAATGTCACGACAAACTTTCGCGGAGGAAATTCTCTGTCCCATATATAGGTGGAGAACAGTCCCACCTGTATATTTGGTTTGCAGAGTAGATTGTAGTTCAAGTGCTTCAAACATATCATCTGTATAACCAAAAGGCAGTTGAGATGAGTTTGAATATACCGGATTTTCCTTGGTGCCGGCTTGAATAATGTCATGGAAACGTTTTTTGTCTTCACGAGCAAAGCGAGTGGCAGCACCTTCGGCCGGTGTAGCTTCAAGGTTATACATATTGCCGGTTTCTTCTTGAATTTTTAATAGTTTCGCACGAATGTAATCCAAGAATTTTTCGGCAAATGCTTGACCCCATTCATCGGCAATGCCATGTTCATCATTGGTGAAGTTACGAATCATTTCATGAACGCCATTAACACCAATGGTTGAGAAGTGGTTGCGTAAAGTACCAAGGTAACGTTTGGTGAATGGGAATAAACCATTGTCAATGAGGTTTTGAATAACTTTACGTTTGATTTCTAAAGATACTTTAGCGATTTCCATTAACTCATCAACACGATTAAACAATGCGTGTTCATCACCTTTGTATAAATAGCCTAAGCGAGCACAGTTGATGGTTACAACACCAACAGAACCTGTTTGTTCTGCTGAACCGAATAAACCGTTACCTCGAGCTAATAATTCGCGTAAATCAAGTTGCAAACGACAACACATAGAACGAATTTGTCCAGGTTTGAGAACAGAGTTAATGAAATTTTGGAAATATGGTAAGCCATATTTGGCGGTCATTTCAAAAAGAAGTTCAGTGTTTTCATCTTCCCATGGGAAATCCGGTGTCATATTATAAGTTGGAATTGGGAAAGTAAACGGACGACCTTTGATATCACCTTTCATCATAACTTCAATGTAGGCTTTATTAATCATATGCATTTCTGCGTGTAAGTCGCCATAGGTGAACTCTTGCTCAACTCCGGCAATTATCGGATGAGTTTCACGCAAATCTTCCGGACATACCCAGTCAAATGTGAAGTTAGTGAATGGTGTTTGTGAACCCCAACGAGAAGGAACATTCAAGTTGTATACCAATTCTTGCATGCATTGATAAACTTGTTTGTATTCCAATTTATCTTTACGAACATATGGAGCAAGATAAGTGTCTACGGAAGAAAATGCTTGTGCGCCAGCCCACTCATTTTGAAGAGTGCCCATAAAGTTTACCATTTGTCCAACTGCAGCAGAAAGGTGTTTGGCCGGACCAGCTTCAGCTTTGCCAGGAACTCCATTAAAACCTTCATGTAATAAGTTTTTCAAAGACCAACCGGCGCAATATGCGGCTAACATGCTCAAATCATGAATGTGAATGTCGCCATTGCGGTGAGCCTCGCCAACAGCTGCCGGATAAACATGGCTTAACCAATAGTTGGCGGTTACTTTTCCGGAAACATTCAAAATTAAACCACCGTTAGAATATCCTTGGTTGGCGTTTTCATTAATGCGCCAATCTAATCTTTGTAAATATTCATTAACCGAACTTTCTACATCAACCATAACTTTGTGGTCATTACGAGTACGATTACGCTGATCTCTATATAGTATATATGCTTTAGCGGTAGAAAAATAGTTGGCTGAAATTAATACTTGTTCAACAACATCTTGTATCTGTTCAATGGATGGCAGCGAATCGTTAAATTTGTGTTTGAGAACCTTCAAAACCTGAGCGGTTAATAACCAGCTTTCTTGTTCTCCGAATTCTCCGGTGCTAGAACCTGCTTTGTTAATAGCATTATAAATTTTAGTGCTATCAAATGGTGCGAGCGTGCCATCTCTTTTAGTAACATTTTCAATATCTATTTTTTCATTAGCAACAGATGGCATTTCAAAGTTGTTGTTGGACATTTTTTTTGTTCTTTCCTTCAATTTTTATTAGTTGATTCGTAATGTCTTCAATGACAATGTGTATACCATATATAGTGTAAATAAAAAGTAAATAAACCAGATATTGTATGCACAACTTTTATTGAGAAGAATAATTATAGCTGTTTTTAATCTGAAAACATATTGCGAAATTTGATTCTTATTCTCAACAGGTTTTTGGTTAATAAAAAGTTGATTTTTATCTATCTTATTATAAAACAATCAGAAAAATTTTTTTGTGCTGTAGATAACATTCTTAACAACTTTTTATTATTAAAAATACGTCTAATTTTTTGGTATTTTAAGCAATATATTTGCCTATTTTCACAAAGATTAAGATTGGTTAATTTAAGCGAGTCTATAAAACAAAAGAATCGATTCCAGATAGAATCGATTCTTTTGTTTTATGGAAGAGTGTTAAATTATTGTGGCATTGTTACAATGTCTTCACCAATAATTTCTTCATTGATGTATTTGTCTGAACATTGTGCTCCAATGCAACGTTTTAAAATAGTTGCTTTGCGTCCAGGAGTTAAGCCTGTAACTTTTAGCGACGGAACATATACATCAACAATTTTAATTTTGAAAATAATATATCCGGTAGTTCCTTTTTTATCGGTTAGATATACTTTGATATTATACTCTCCAACAGCTCCAGGCATAGCAACTCCAGAAAAAGAACCGCTTTGTTCATCAAAGAATAACCAATCTGGAAGTGGACTGTCGTCAATTAATCCGGCTTTGGCGCTAACCTCTCCTTCAAAATCCATTTTGCTATATATTGCTTTAGGTATTTGAATATAAATTTTTTGACCGCTTTCCAATGATATATCTGGCATTAGACGTTCAGAACTCAAGTTTACGGGAGGGCGTTTGGTCGGAACATCTAATAAATATGGACGATTATCCGGTAAAAAGTCTCCATCTCTCCATTTTTCTAATACGCCTCGTAAGTATACGGCTATTTTAGATGGTTTTTCATTGAGCATATAATATGGTATGGCATCCATGCCTAGTGTGGCATATAAATTGCCTAGTGCGTCCTGTAAATCTACGTAAGCAAGCATGGCGTTTACTTCATCTTCTATGGCTTGAGATGCTTCCAGCTGACTTTTGATTGCTTTGCTTCCTGTTTGAATTGTTGTATCTTCTGCAATGTCTTCAGAAGTGTTTGCTAATTCATGACTAATTTGATAATCTTCTAATGCAGACATATAGCGAGCCCAAGCAACATATACTTGAGTTAAGATAAGATTGGTCATACGTTGACGTCGCAAACTTTCGATGTCTTTTTGATTGGGATTACGAACATCTTCAAATATGCTAAAGCCAATTTGTTTGGCTTTTTTAGCCCAGTCATTATTGTAGTATGCAGAATTATTTTTATATTTATTAAGGCCAGGATCTTGAAGAACACGAAAAGATTCTTTTATTTCATTAATGTTGGTTACCATATCTCTTACTCTGAGTTCAGGTCTGTTGTTTAGTGCTAGCCATTCCATCTCAGATAAAGAGCTTTTGATGTCTGGTAGTTCAAAATTACCATATTCCTTGCCAACTAAATTAAATTCTGTGGATGGATGAAATCCCATTAAAGATGCTAGGCGAACCTGTGCTGTTTCTAGCTCTCTTTTATGATTGGAAAGTTGTTTTATCGCATTCATGTAGGAGCGTTTTTCTAATAAATCTTGAGAGCTTAGGCTTTGACCAGATGCAGATAATTCTTTAGCTCGAATATTTAGCTCATCAACATTTAAAGTCATGTGTTCTATCATATCATTAATTACTGGTAAAAGACGTTGAGCAGTTAAGGTCTTCCAATATAAAACACGAGTTTCTTGTAATAGGTTATGAATAACTTTGCGGCTTTGTTCGAATGCTACACCGGTTTTGAATTTAATATCTTGGGTTTGGTAATATACTGTACTAATATCTAAGATGTTCCAAGCAAGTTTTAATTCCGAATCCATTGCTGAGCGATTAGAGGTATTTACATAACCGGCGGATGAGAATATTTCAGGTAAACGATTGGTGGGAGAATCACCAACTTCAATTAGACTTTGTTGATAACTTACCGTTCTTCTCGTGTAGTTATATTTCAATGCTAAAGCCATAGACATATATAAATCTATGGGTTTTTCTATTTTACGTGGAGTAGCTGCGTACATGGTTTGCATGTCTGAATCTATGCGAATCGCTCTATCCCAATCGGTATAAGCTGCAGGTGCAGGTACTGCTGTTTCGTTAGAAAAACCAAAGCCTGAATATTTGGAACATGCTCCCAATATAATGCTTGTACCTAACA
>JAZNVJ010000083.1:0-4755 GCA_045592765.1 Alphaproteobacteria bacterium
GCAGTTGTTGGCAAGTGATTTTCTTTTCTAAAGGTGAGCTTGCATTTGAAACAGAAGAGTTTTTAAGTGATTATTTTGAGGTGTTGGCGCAAAATTATGATGATGCCGGAAATGATGAATATGTAGGCTATTGTTCCGGTGAATTTGATGAAGAAAATATGTGTAAAGTTGCTAGAGAAAAAGGAATTAGTTTGCCAGAATATAAAACAGAAAAGTTAGAAAGCAGTAATTGGTTAAAAGATTATGTAATAAAATTTGCTCCTTTTGAAGTGGAAGACTTTATGATATATGGGATTCACGAATCTCAAGCTCCAAATACTTCAAAAATTGCGTTGCAAATATATGCGGCAACAGCTTTTGGTTCTGATCATCAAACAACTCGTTCATGCCTTAAGGCAATTAGTGAATTGTATCATCAGCAATATATTCCGGAAAAAATTTTGGATGTGGGGACCGGATCGGGAATTTTGTCTTTAGCGGCAGCAAGTTTGTGGAAAAATGCAAAAATTATAGCTGTTGATATTGACGAAGAAGCTGTTTTAGTAACGCAAAGTAATGCGCAAAATAATAAGTTGGATAATAATATTCAAACAGCTCAAAGCGATGGATATAAAGCTGAGATAGTGGCGCAAAATGCTAAATATGATTTGATACTGGCAAATATACTGGCTAGACCATTAACCGAAATGGCAAGTTCGGCAGTTGAGAGTTTGAAAAAAGACGGATTTATAGTTTTGTCAGGATTTGTTGATGAACAATTTGAGTGGGTGGTAGGTGAACATCAAAAATATGGTCTTAGCTTAATAAAAACATATGAACTTGATAATTGGCGTGCGGTGTTGATGAAAAAGGAATAATCAAATGAAATTTGAAGAATTACAAAAAAATATATCTGCTCATAATTGGGATGCTTATATTGTGAGCAGAAATAATATGTTTATTGGGCAAGATGTATTAGATGAAGAAAACAAAATAAAGGAATTGTGCGGTTTTTCAGGTTCTGCAGGGACATTGATGGTTTTTGCTGATAGAGCTGTATTGTTGGTTGACGGACGATATGAAATTCAAGCGGTTAAAGAAGTTGACACATCTAAGATAGAGGTAGTGTGTACTAATGAAAGTATAGGGGCGTGGATAAGTAAAAATTTACCTAATCCGCAAAAGATAGCTTTTGATGCTTGGTGTCATAGTGTTAATGAAGTTGATTATTGGCATCGAACGATGAAACAGCATATGTTTATTGAAGATGATGAGCAATTGTTGGGGAAAAGAATTAGTTCTAAGGAAATAGATATTTTTGAACATGATATTGAATTTTGTGGAATTTCGGCAGAAGAAAAAATTTCATATTTAACAAAATATATGCAAGAAAATAAATTAGAGGCATTTTTAGTATGTGAGGCAGATGCTGTTTCATGGCTACTGAATTTACGTTCAAACACTTTAAAAGATACTCCGATTTTGCGAGCATTTGTGTTGGTTGATAAAGAAGGTGAAGTTAGTTTATTTACATCTGATTTTTCAAAAATAGAAAATGAATTGAAAAAATTTAGTGGTAAAAATGTCGGGTTTTCTTATGCAACTACTTCTAAGAAAATTTATAGTATGATGAAAAAACACAAAATTTGGGTGTGTAATCATTTTAATCCAATACAAGAGTGGAAAGCGATAAAAAATCGGGTTGAGCTTGATGGTTTTAAAAATGCTCATATGCGTGATGCAGTGGCGCTGGTTAAATTTTTATATTGGTTGGAAAATAATTGGAAAGAACAAACAGAACTTTCTATTGTTGATAAGTTATCAGAATTTCGTAAAGAGGGCGATTATTTTAAAGGTAATAGTTTTGAGACTATTGCTGGATTTGGTGAACATGGAGCAATAGTACATTATCAGCCAAGTGAGGTGACTAATATAAAATTAAAAGAAGGTGGAGTTTTATTGCTTGATAGCGGGGCACAATATTTTGATGGAACAACAGATGTAACCAGAACTATTGCAATCGGTAAAGTAATAAATGAGGAAATTAAAGATAGCTTTACTCAAGTTTTAAAAGCACATATTTCTTTAGCAAGGGCAAAATTTCCGGATGGTGTCGGCGGAAGTGTGATAGACACCTTGGCCAGAGCTCCGCTTTGGAAATATGGTAAAGAATATAAGCATGGTACCGGTCATGGAGTGGGGCATTTTTCAAATGTACATGAAGGACCTTTTTCTATATCTCCACGCAAAAGTATTTCGGGTTTGAAGGAAGGAATGGTTACCTCAATTGAGCCGGGGTATTATTTGGAAGGACAATATGGTATCAGAATCGAAAATTTAGTTCAAATTGTTAGAGATGATAATTATCAAAATATGCTTGCTTTTGTGCCTTTAACCTTAGTGCCTATTGATAAACGACTGATTAATACATATCTTCTGAATAAAGAAGAGCAAGATTGGCTTAATAGTTATCATCAGCTTGTTTATGATAAACTAAAAGATTTGTTGTCGGTTGAGCTCAAAAATTGGTTGGCGGAGGCTTGTTCTCCGCTCTGATTAAGTCAGTGGAGAAAAAAATGTATAAAATATTTTTGCTGTTTGCCCTATTGTGGACTACGCCATTACAAGCCCAATTGGCGGAGACTGACGGATATATGCCGACACAAGTAATGCCTGAATATTTGGAAGAAGATAGAACAAACTATGATAAGTCAATAATTTATATATTTTTTAATAATGAGCCTTGTTATACTTGTGCTTCGGCAATAGCGATGCTTGAATCATTTTATAATCAAAATTTTATAGATGAGTATAATTTGTTTTTGATTAACTATCAAAATGATAATGAGACTGATTTTATTGATATGTATGGTTTATCTGAGCCTTTAGAGGTGGTGTTGGTTAGGGTGGATGATGGAAGTGCTTTCGGTTATCGTAAATTGACTAATCTGCAAAATATGATTAGTGATCCGGTAAGTATGGAAGATTATTTTGTGCAACAAGTGGATAATTTTTTAGAGAATTGAATGTAATCCAGAGGGATTATGTTAAATTAAGGAGAACTCAATATTATCTAAAATTATGTCTTTAATTAAAAAAACGGATGTAAATCGAATTATTTGCTTAGAGGAGTATGATTACACAGCGTTTGGCAAAGCTGATTTAAATTAAACAAAGTTTGGTGTAATAGTGGTGCTCTCTTAAAAATTCCAAATCTGCGGTAATAAAATCACATTCACTCAGTTTATGGTATAAATTTTTCACTTCTGCATATTTAGTATAGCAATTATAATTTTATAGGGGAAAATGAATTTTTAATTTGTATTACCGCAAATCGAAACAGCTTCTTTTGCAAAGTTTATCTTTATATCTCCTGATGATTTAAATGCTTCTAAAAGCTGGTTGCCGTTATAATTGTTTAGTCCTTTAAAATCTGTTTGGGAGCTTTTTGTGGTATAGTGAGTTGTATGATATGTTTCTTTATATGGGTTTTCAGGATTGAAATTACCTGCATGAGTTTCGTTTTTAAAAGTTAAATCCTTAAGATTTATTATTTTGACTGATCCGTCATCTAATACTTCAGTTATTATACCTACGGCTGTCATGGAATTGTTTTTTTTATAATTTGTTGCATCTTCCCAAGTTTTGTTATAATACAGGACATCACCTATTTTAGGAATGTTATTTTCATTTATTGGATCAAAACAATTTTTTAATAGAAGAAAACAACGAACTCTGCCGTAGGCGTTATAACTCTCTTCGGTTTTATTGCGGGAACTTATATGCCCGCTAACCGGATGGAACATAAAAGAATTAATCTGACCGTATTCAGTAGACACCCAATAAAATGTTTCTATTAAAGTTGTAGCCTTATTGCCATTTGTATTTAAGATGGATAAGGAATTTTGGATGGCTATTTGATTATTACCTATCGCACCGATATTATCGAAAGCTTTGGTAATTTGAGTGGTGTCATAACCATGAGCATTCATAAATTCACCGATAGCAGGTAAGTACCAATGATTTTGACCAAACTCACCATTTTTATCAGTTAAATAAAATTGGTTGCAGGCTGTAGCAGCTAATGCATTTGCACCTACTTCATTGATCATAATCTCGGTGTCACTCTTACCATTATATAGCCCCTCATCTCTAAACCAGATTTTTTGAGTTCCTGTGCCACTTATTTGGATTTTGTTAGTATTATCTAAGGTTATTTTTCCTCCGTTGATAGCGCTAATACCATATAATTGTTCTCCATAGGCATTAATTGCGATATTTTTGATATTTGCACTTGCGTTGGATCCGTTTACTTTTATAACCGATTCTCCAGAACTTGTTGCTGTATATTTAATGGTGTGGCCATTACCATTAATCTCTACACTAGCATTATTAATGTTTAATCCTCTATTTAAAGTTATATCACCTACTAATGTAATTTTACCTGTAGCTGCTAGTTTAGCTTCAATTGCATCGGCATCCATATCAGAGGTGATAATTTCATAATCATTAGTACATCCGGTAGGTTTATAAAATTTTCTATCATCTTCACATCCTGGATTACAAGTATCATTACACACGGCATTACTTGGGCAAGCCAATGAATATCCCAATCCTTCACAATCTGTCGGAACGCAAGTTTTACATTCCGTACAGCAATCAGAGCAACCGCTATAAGTTTTGGCACAGCCATAATCACAACTTGTAACACAGGCGTTTTCACTTTGAGCCTTATTGCAAGGGTCTTGAGTACATTTACTATAACGAGTTCCGCTA
>JAZNVJ010000084.1:0-5020 GCA_045592765.1 Alphaproteobacteria bacterium
AAATGGTCTAATTCATGCTGAACAGCAACCGCCAAAAACTCTTCTGCCAAAAGTTCACACTCTTGCCCGTTATAATCCAAGTATTTTACTCTAACACTAGCCGGACGCTCTACTTCTGCTCTCAGGCTTGGCAAAGACAAACACCCCTCTTCACAAATCTCCGTTTCTTCTGACTTCCACATAATTTCCGGATTAACCATATAAATCGGATTGGGCTCTTCACCTTCACGAGCAATATCAATCACCACCACTCTTTTAGATACTCCTACTTGCGGAGCTGCTAATCCACAACCATTTTCGGCATACATTGTTTCCAACATATCATCCAAAAACATACGCATATCATCATCAACATTGGCAACTTTTTCGGCCTTTTTCTTTAATACCGGATGCGGATATTCATATACTTTTAATATAGCCATTACTTATCCTTTTTATATATTAAAATGCCAATTTAGCGAACAGATTTAGATATTTGATCAAGCAACGCATTTACCATCTTTGGCTCACTTTTATTAAAGAAAGCATATGCCAAATCAACATATTCTTTCACAATAACCGTTGCATCAACATCTGTTGTATGCACCAATTCATATGCTGCACAAATAAGCAACGCACGTAGTGTTCCGTCAAAATGGTCAAATGTCCAACCTTCACGTAAATAATGCGCTAAAGATTTTTCTAACTGCTCTTTTTCTTTATGCACACCACGTACCAATTCAATAAAATAAGAACTATCCATTTGGCCGACTTCAACAAGTTCTTCTTTCTCTTCAAATTCGGTGCTGTCATCTTCAATTACATAGCGCCCTACTTCTCCATTAATAAAATCTTTAATCACTTCATCAACCGAGAGTTGACCGTACTCAATCATATAGGTAGCTTGCACAGCAGCCAAACGTGCTGCTGATTTCATTTTTATTTTTTCAGATATAAATTTAGCCATTAGTTTTTATCTCCTTGCGGCTTTGCCATTTTATCAATTGTTTCTACAAAATCTTCAAAATCACTAACTTCTTTAAAATCACGATAAACCGAAGCAAATCTGATATATGCAATATGATCTAAAGACGCCAATGCCTGCATCACGAATTCACCGATTTGAGTTGAGGCAATCTCCGCCTCACCTGATGCTTCCAAACGACGTTGGATAGAATTAACAACCTTCTCTACTCTTTCAGAGCTAATCGGACGCTTACGTACAGCCAAAAAAATCGAACGAGCAAGCTTATCTCTGTCAAACATAACCTTCTCACCATTTTTTTTGACCACAATCAAATCACGCAATTGAACTCGCTCAAAAGTCGTAAACCTTGACCCACACTCCGAACATTCTCGCCTTCTTCTGATAGCAGTATTATCATCCGTATCACGAGAATCTTTTACTTGAGTATCATCACATCCGCAAAAAGGACATTTCATTTTTAGTTTTTCCCTTTTTCAAGCAATATATCAGTAACTTGATATAATTCTGAAGAATATCTGGCTCCCTTTATAAGAACAATATCATTATTTTGCAAGAGGTTATTTAACAAAAACTCATCCAAACCATCTTTATTTTCAAAATAATATTGTTCTCTATCTTTTGGTAACTGTGCCAACATATCTTTCATTTCCGGACAAACACCTACTACTACATCAATCGAAGTATCTGCCAAAATTTTACCAACTTCAATATGCCTGCTTAAAGATGTATCTCCAAGCTCGGCCATTTTGCCCAAAACGACAATTTTTCTTCCCGAATGAGGAATTTTATCTAATGTTTTAATTGCAATCATCATTGCTTCAGGCTGACCGGAATAACTATCATCAATCAACGTATATTTACCACCTTTGGGCAAACTTAAATTATACTTAGCTCCTCTCCCCGGTAAAGCATTGAATGATGATAAATGTTCAGCTGTTTGTTTAAAATCTAATCCTAATTCTTTAATTAATGATAAAACACACCATGCGTTGTAATAATTATGTTCTCCGCAATCAGTCAAATTTAACTCTACATCCGGATGATTATTTTTGCCAAAACAAGTTACTTTTGCTCCATTTTCTTCAGCTCGTTTTTGCAAAAGTGAAGCAAAATTAGTATCCTCATTAATAATTGCTAAGCCGCCTTTTTTTAAGGACTTAAATATCTCGGCTTTTGCCTCGGCAATTCCTTCAAAATTTTCAAAAAATTCTATATGCATCGGATAAACATTGGTAATAATCGCTACATCAGGATTAACATAAGAAACTAATTCTTCAATCTCTCCTTTAGCGCTCATCCCCATTTCAATTATGGCATAATCTGCATCCATATCAATCTTACACAAGGTTGCCGGCACACCGATATGATTATTAAAATTACCACTGGTTGCATATACGTTTCCAAACTGTGTAAGAGCAAATTTTATTTCTTCTTTGGTAGTTGTTTTTCCGGCACTACCGGTCAAACCGATAACCAAACCTTTAAATAAAGATCGATTATATGCTCCGATTTTTCCATATGCTTTAACAACGTTATCTACCACAATCTGTCTATCGGTTGGAGCTCCATCAACCAAATGTTCCACTAACACCAAAGCCGCACCATTTTGCAAAACGTCCGCAACATAATTATGACCATCGTTTTTTTCACCTTTAATGGCAATAAACAAATCCCCTTCATTTATAGCACGACTATCACTGACAACATTGTTAACTTCAACATCAATCACCTTTGATGCTGACTCAACAATTTCGCACAGTTTTTTAGAATTAATTTTTTGCATAGTCAAACTCTATTTATAAATCGGAAATTTACTGCACAAATCAACAACTTTAGCAGCAGTTTGCTCAATCACATCTTCGGCATTTCCTTGTGCCAAAGCATCTATCACATCAGCAATCCAATTGCCGATTAATTCAAATTCTTTTTCTTTGAATCCTCTGGTTGTTCCGGCAGGTGTTCCCACTCTGATTCCGGAGGTGATTTTTGGAGGTTGCGGATCAAACGGAATAGCGTTTTTATTGCAAGTCATATGTGCTTTATCTAATGCTGTTGCCACCATATCTCCGGTAACATTTTTAGGACGCAAATCAACCAATAATAAATGTGTATCCGTACCACCTGAAACCAAATTCAAACCACGCTTATTTAAAGTTTCTCCCAATACTTTGGCATTTTTTACTACCTGCTCAGCATATTTCTTAAATTCCGGAGTTAAGTCCTCTTTAAAACACACAGCCTTTGCGGCAATCACATGCATCAATGGACCGCCTTGTGAACCTGGGAAAATTGCAGAATTTACTTTTTTTGCAATTTCCTCATTATTGGTTAAAATCATACCTCCACGTGGTCCACGCAATGTTTTATGAGTGGTTGTTGTAACCACATCAGCATATTCAAGCGGATTTGGATGAACGCCTCCAGCAACAAGCCCTGCAAAATGAGCCATATCCACCATCAAATAAGCCCCTACTTTATCTGCAATTGTTCTGAATTTTACAAAATCAACTCTGCGAGGATAAGCTGAACCACCGGCAATAATTAACTTTGGTTTATTCTCTACAGCCAACTGCTCAACTTGCTCATAATCAATTAACCCATCTTCGGCTCGCACTCCATAAGCAACCGCATTAAGCCATTTACCTGAAATTGAAACTTTTGCTCCATGGGTCAAATGCCCTCCGGCATCCAAGCTCATTCCTAAAATAGTATCATGAGGTTGCAACAAAGCCAAATATACTGCCGTATTAGCCTGACTGCCGGAATGAGGCTGTACATTTGCAAATTTACAATCAAACAATTTTTTAGCTCGCTCTATAGCTAAATTTTCCACTACATCAACAAATTCGCAGCCATGATAATAGCGACGCCCCGGATAACCTTCGGCATATTTATTAGTCAAAATCGAACCTTGAGCTTCCAAAACCGCCGGAGATACAATATTTTCAGAAGCAATTAATTCTATTTGATTTTGCTGTCTTTTAAGCTCAGCTTTTATTGCATCAGCGATTTCCATATCTTCTGTTCTCAAATTTTGTTCAAAATCCATCTTTATACTCCTATTTATCCAGTTCTGCGATTCTTCTTGAATGCCGATTCTCTTCACTAAATTTTGTTGTTCTAAAGATATCAAAATATTTTACTACGTCATCAAAACTTTGCATTCTTCCACCAAAAACCGCAATATTTGCATCATTATGCTCTCTGGTCAGCTTTGCAACCTGTTCATTATAAAGAATAGCCGCTCTAATTCCTTTTACTCGATTAGCGGCAATAGAAATACCGATTCCCGTTCCGCAAATCAGAATACCCATATCAAATTCTTTTTTTAAGATAGCATTTGTCATTTTATGAGCAATTTGCGGATAATCACAAGATTCTTCAGAATGAGTTCCCAAATCAACAAGGTTTAATCCTTGTTTTTCATAATGATTTATTAGTTTTTGTTTAAGTTCAAAACCACCATGATCAGAAGCAATAGCAATATTCATTTGTCATAAATCCCTATATTTGTTGCAAGTTTTAATAGTTTACAACAAAGTTATTATCAAAATGCAAATTTTTTAAAAAAAATGTATTGACGAGTAAAAAAATTATTGTATATATAGAGGCACCGATTGAGAGACGGTAGCACGAATGGCCGGTTGGCAGAGTGGCTCATGCAGAGGACTGCAAATCCTTGTACATCGGTTCGATTCCGGTACCGGCCTCCAAAATACCGTATTATTCCGGCTTAGCTCAGCGGTAGAGCAATCGGCTGTTAACCGATTGGTCGCCTGTTCGAATCAGGCAGCCGGAGCCAACAAAAAAACGTCGCTTTTATAGCGGCGTTTTTTTTGTTGCTTTCGGATATCTGATGAGAGCGGCGACCAATGGGAGCCTGTTCGGAGTGGATAGTTGGTGAACACAAGCTTGCGATGTGTGAACCTTACGACACGAGGAGGACCCGTGAGTAAAACGAACGGGAGTACCCAATCAGGACGAGGAAAAAAATTGCTCCAGTGAAGCAATTTTTGACGCAGATTACGTTTTTGTTAGTTTGTGAGCTAGTGG
>JAZNVJ010000085.1:0-4379 GCA_045592765.1 Alphaproteobacteria bacterium
TGAGCCCATAAATCGTACGCCGACGAATAACTTCCTCACGAAATTCAATAAAGGCTGAGATGATATCTTTAAGATTCATCATCATCGGGCGACCATTATGAATAGCCAACATGTTCATACCGAAACTAGTTTGCAACGGCGTATATTTATAAAGTTGATTCAACACCACATCTGCCTGAAAATCACGTTTAATTTCAATAACCACTCTCACCCCATGACGATCAGACTCATCTCTGATTTCACCGATACCTTCAAGTTTCTTTTCTTTAACCAACTCGGCAATACGAGTAATCATTGCAGCCTTGTTAACTTGATACGGAATTTCATGAACAATAATTGCTTCTCTATCTTTATGTAATTCTTCAATAGTACATTTAGCACGCATCATAACTGAGCCACGTCCGGTTAAATAAGCAGATTTTGCACCGGAATACCCCAAAATCAAACCACCGGTCGGAAAATCAGGCCCCGGAACAATCTTAATCATATCTTCCAAAGATATTTCCGGCTCATCAATATAAGCACAACAAGCATCTATAACCTCACCTAAGTTATGTGGAGGAATATTGGTTGCCATACCAACAGCAATACCATTAGCTCCATTTACCAACAAGTTCGGATAACTTGCCGGCAAAACTGATGGTTCTTGCAAACTCTCATCATAGTTAGGCATAAAGTCGACAGTGTCTTTATCAATATCATCAATCAATGCATGAGCAACCTTAGCCAATCTTGCCTCAGTATAACGCATTGCTGCCGCACTATCACCATCCATAGAACCAAAGTTACCTTGCCCGTCAATCAATGGCACTCTCATAGCAAATGGCTGAGCCATACGTACCATTGCCTCATATACAGATGAATCACCATGAGGGTGATATTTACCCAAAACATCACCGACGATACGAGCTGATTTGCGGAACGGACGATTATAATCATAACCGTTTTCATAAGCGGAATAAATAATACGACGATGAACCGGTTTCAAACCATCTCGTACATCCGGCAATGCACGAGAAACAATCACACTCATCGCATAATCCAAATATGAGCGACGCATTTCATCGGAAATTTCTACCGGAGAAATATCTTTGTTTTTATTTTCAACAACTTGATTTAATTCTTCAGACACTTTTTTTACCTTTTATATAATTCAAACTTTCTTGAATATATCAGAAAACAAAAATTACTGTCATTTTTTTTCACGACTTATACCCAGATAAAAACACCACTTTCTTCTCTATGAGCCCCAAAACACCCTTAAAATCGATTTTTCTCAAAATACAAATTTAAAAGTTAACATATTTTTCTCCAATCGCCTAAAAAACGCTTTATTTTTTTGTTGTTTTTAAACCAAAATAGTGTATAATGACAAAAAAAAGACAAATGGAGAGGCATATGGCTCTTGATAAAGAAAAACGCAATCATTGGATTGAAGCTATTTGCAATTTAGCTAAAAAAAGCACTGAACATAATAATCTTTTTGAAAGATACACCCATAGCGGCACAATTCTGAGTGAAGATGTCTATTTATATCAAGGAATCATAAATTTTGAGGTTATACGATTAAATGTTAATGCTTTACTTAAGCAAAGTGATGCACCTATGAATGACAGCGGCGCAATAGCATTAAAACTGCTAAAAACCGGTGATGAGCTTGAAGGTGTAAAAAAGTACAAACAGCAACACAAAATGGTTGATCTTTTATCCCGATTACGTCTTAAATTATCTGCCAAAGATAAACTTACAATAATCAATTTACTTGAATTCAAATACAATACTCCTGAATACCAGAATTTATATAACCAATTAGGAAAATTTAAGCTCAAAGAAACTCCACAAGATTTTATGGATGAAAAAAAAGCCGCCGTTCACGCTTTTCATAATCTTTTAAATTCTTTAAAACGAAGCAAAAATAAAGATAGTAAAATTACTAAACTTACATCTGCTAAAGCATTTTTAGAATCTTTAGCACAAAACAGAGACTTTTTGCAAGACGCAACTTATGAGGAAAAAATAAAAAAAGAAAACAAAAATAAAAAAGAAGAAACCGGAAAAGTTCTAACCATATCATCTGCAGATAAAGCTGAAATGCTTAAATTTATGCAAGAATCAAAATTAGAATTTTCTGAAAAATGTATGGATTTCTTTGCAGAAAAATCTACCCCAATCAATATCAACGCTTACCTTAAATCAGTATTAAATAAATTATCTTTTTACCAAAACAAAATAAAACCGCTTATTCCGCCTTATTCTGATGAACACTTGGCAAGATGCCAAAAGAATTTAGATGCACGAAAAAATATTTCATCACAAAATTTTGAACGCATTAACACCCTATCTAAACAACAAGAATTAGTATTTGATGATACTGTAAAATTATATGCTACTTATTTATGTAACCATGCATCTCTTATGCATGAAGATGATAACATCGCTCCTGATATATTAAAATCATTAATTGATAAAAATATTCAAACCCAAAACACCAAAATAAAAACCGAAAGCATTTTTCCAGATACTGAAGCAGAAATAAAAGACAATAAAGATTTGGTACTACAAGTTGCTGAAATATATGCTAAATCATTCACCTCAAGTGAACCTGAAGCTGAAGAATTTAATCATAATTTTCATAAACAAATGACTGATATGTTTGTACAAATTGCTATTGAACAAAAATATAATGCTAAAGATGTTCAAAAACTATGCAATACTCTTAAAAGCAATCCTGATATAGAAATGCAACGTATGGCTAATAATATTTTTATCCGTTGCACTCCCGGTAATGGCGGAAAACCAGGTAATCCTCTTTTAAGATAATTGTTTTAAAGCTTTTCTCGTAAATATTTTGCCGTATAGCTTTGTTCACATTTTGCCACTTGCTCCGGTATGCCTTGCACCACAATTTGCCCACCGCCATCACCGCCTTCCGGTCCCATATCTATAATATAATCAGCAGTTTTAATCACATCTAAATTATGCTCAATAACAACCACCGAATTTCCTTGTTCAACCAAAGCATGCAACACTTTTAACAACTTATTTATGTCTTCAAAATGCAAACCTGTTGTAGGCTCATCCAACACATACAATGTTTTTCCGGTTGCTCTTCGAGCTAGCTCTTTAGATAGTTTTATTCTTTGTGCTTCACCACCGGATAATGTCGTTGCCTGCTGCCCCAATTTTATATAACCCAAACCAACTTTACGCAAAAGTTCCAATCTGTTTTTAATTGATGGAATAGCCGCAAAAAATTCACTGGCATCATCAACCGTCATATCCAAAACATCTGCTATCGATTTATCTTTGTATTTCACCTCCAAAGTTTCACGATTAAACCTCTTTCCTTTGCATACATCACATTCAACATACACATCCGGCAAAAAGTGCATTTCTATTTTGGTAACCCCATCGCCCTTACATGCTTCACAGCGCCCGCCTGCTACATTAAATGAAAATCTTCCGGCTGCATACCCTCTTGCTTTTGCCTCCGGTAATTCTGCATACCAATTACGAATATAATCAAATAATCCGGTATAAGTTGCCGGATTGGAACGTGGCGTTCTCCCTATTGGTGATTGGTCAATATTAATCAATTTATCAATATTTTCCCCACCGATTAATTTATCATATTTTGCCCCCGGCTCACGCGAATTAAACAATTCTTTTTCAATTGCCTTACACAAAGTTTCCAATATCAAAGATGATTTTCCGCCACCGGATACGCCGGTAATACAAGTAAGCGTACCAAGCGGTATTTTTACATCAATATTTTTAAGGTTATTGGTTTTAGCTCCTTTAACCCCGATAAATTTTCCGTTACCTTTACGGCGCTTTGTCGGCACCTCTATTTTTTTATTTCCGTTCAAATATTGAGCGGTAAGACTGTTTTTATTTTTCAAAACTTCTTTAACCTCACCCTCGGCAACCACAAATCCGCCTTTTGAACCAGCAGCTGGCCCCATATCTACCAAATAATCCGCCGCTCTTATAGCATCTTCATCATGCTCAACTACAATTACCGTATTTCCAATATCTCGTAAACGATTAAGTGTCTCCAACAAACGATCATTATCTCGCTGATGCAAACCGATAGATGGTTCATCCAAAACATACAACACTCCGGTCAAACCCGTGCCGATTTGACTTGCCAAACGAATACGTTGCGCCTCACCACCGGACAAAGAACCTGACAAGCGAGATAAAGTTAAATAATCCAAACCGACATTATTCAAAAAACTGAGACGTTCAATAATTTCTTTTAATATTTTAGCTGCAATTTCTTGTTTTTTAGCTGATAATGTCGGTCCAATCCCTCTAAACCACGTAAGTGCGGATTTAACTGACATTTCAGATACATCCATAATATCCAAACCGCC